>CAUJKL010000323.1 GCA_963204995.1 Planctomycetota bacterium
GACCGGGTGTTGACGTTTACGTTCAGCGAGTTCGGTCGTCGCGCTAAAGAGAATTACAGCGGCGGCACGGACCACGGCTTGGCGCAACCCATGTTCCTGTTTGGCCCCGGCGTGAAGGCGGGCGTACACGGAACCCAACCCAGCCTCACCGATTTGGACGACGACAATCTCAAGATGACGACCGACTTCCGTTGCGTGTACGCGGCGATGCTCGAAAAGTGGCTGGGTGTCCCATCCGAACCGATTCTCGAAGCCAAGTATCCGCCGTTGGACTGTATCGCCTAGTCATTCACCTACGTTGACGAACGAGTTTTCGATCGTATTAAGTTGCCGCGGAGATCTAAGAGATGAAACCAACACTGCACTACATGTGGGTCATGGCTGTCCTGTTGACGGTGTCTGTCGGCGGTAGCTCTCTCTTGGCCCAGGAAACCCCGCTAGACTTGGCAAAGGCGAACGTCGAGAAGGCGAACGCGATGAAAGCCGAGGCGGAAAAGGCGGCAGCGGAGAAAGCAGCGACAGCGAAGACCGCCGCGGATAGTGCGGCCGCCGCGGACGCCGCCGCGAAGGCAGCAACTGCCGCAAAGGCTGCTGCCGAGCAAGCCGTCAAGACTGCGGAGGCGATGGTTGCCGCCGCGAAGATCGCCCAGGCGGAAAAAGAGGCGGCTGATAAAGCGGCCGCCGAGCAAGCGGCTGCGACGAAAGCCGCTGCCGAAAAGGCCGCCGCCGAAAAGGCTGCTGCCGACAAACTACTTGCCGAGCAAGTCACGGCAGCCAACAACGCGAGCGCCGCACTCGTTTCCGAAGAAGCCTATCATGCCAAACTGGCCGCCGAAAAAGCTGTCACGGACAAAGCTAACGCTGACAAAGTGTTAGCCCAGAAGGCAGCCGCGGCAAAGACGGCAACGGATCAGGCGGCGGCCGCGAAGGGCGTTGCGGACAAGGCGGCGGCTGACAAGACGGCCGCCGAAGCAGCGCTCGCGGCAGCAGCTGACGCGGATAAACCCGCCCTGCAAGCGGCGCTCGACGAGAAGACGGCGGCAGCGAAGACGGCGGCCGATGCGGCCACCGCCGCGCAAACTGCGGCGGATCAGGCAACTGCGGAAAGCCAAGCCGCACAACAGGCGGTGACGGACAGCGTGGCTGCCATTGTCGTCGCACAAGAGAAGGCGGCCGCGACGCACGCGACCGCGTTGGGTGGACTGAAACCGATTCCCGCCGCAGCTTGGGATTACGCCAAAGCTCGCCATTTGCTGGTGCGTGCCGGATTCGGTGGAACGCCTGATGAAGTACAGAACCTGTACGCTATGGGCTTGCACAACGCGGTCAACTACATGGTCGATATCTACGAGCGCCCGACGGCCAATCTGGAGTTTGACCCGTTGCGGTTGGAGCGACCCGAACCTTGGGAAAGCCGTCTGAATACGGACGAGCAGACCGAGTTGAACAATCGACGCATCAACCGCGAGCGTCAACAGCAGGCTGAGATGCGGCGTTGGTGGTTGCAACGGATGGCGGAATCTCCTCGACCGTTGCAGGAGAAGCTAACGCTGTTCTGGCACGACCACTTTGCAACGCAGTACGAGAAGCTCTACCGCACGTACATGTTGTACCAGCAGAATCAGTTGTTCCGCACCTATGGCTGCGACAACTACGCCGCGCTGCTTCGCGGCATTGCCCATGACCCGGCGACGATTGCCTATCTCGACAACAATGTGAATTTCAAGGGCAGCGGAAACGAAAATCTCGGTCGCGAGATCCTGGAACTGTTTTCGTTAGGCGAGGGACAGGGTTACACGGAAGAAGATCTGCGCGAGGCCTCCCGTTGCCTGACCGGTTACAACTATGACTATTGGAATGAACAGTTCCGCTTCATCGCGACGCGGTTCGATGAAACGCCAAAGAAGGTCTTTGGGCAAACAGGCAACTGGGGCGGGGACGAGTTGGTCGACCTTATCTTGCAACAACCGGCCACGGCCAAGTACACCGTGCAGAAGCTGTTCATTTTCTTTGCCTACGAAGATCCGGAGCCAGTAGTCGTCGATCAATTGGCACATGTTCTGCGGACGAGCGGCTATGACTTGCGTCCGATGTTAAAGAACTTGTTCCTCTCCGAACAGTTTTATAGCGAACGAGCGATGGGGACACACATCAAGGGGCCCGTTGAACTCGCCGTGGGAGCCATTCGCGATCTCGGCATCAAGAATGTGAACTATGCGGTCGTCGACTCGGCGGTGATCCAGATGGGGCAGTACCTGTACGAGCCGCCGAACGTCGCCGGGTGGAATGAGAATCGTGCTTGGGTTAACGCCGAGTTGATTCTCACGCGCTACAACCAAATTGCTAATCTTGTCGAACAACCCAACGTCGATGTGGTCGCTTTGTTGGAAGGCAAAGGACTGCAAACTCCACTCGACATCGTCAACCACTTGGCCAAAACGTGTTTGGTCGTCCAGCCCAGCGAAGAAAAGTGTCACGATCTGGCCGCTTTCCTCGGAGACTTGCCACCGGCAGCCGAGTGGGGAGCCAATCGCGAGGCGATCAATGCGAAATTGCGGGCCGTGTTGGCTCTGATGATGAGTACCCCGGAATCACAGGTCGGTTGAGATAGTCGTTCGAATCGAAGATTTGTGTATTTGAGTTCAGAACCGTATTCTAAGTTCCATAATAAGGGAGTGCGCGATGACTGGTGTAACCTCCGTTAGACGCCGGGAGTTTCTTGCTCGCGGCCTCGGGTTGGTCGGTGTTGGAGCGGTGATCCCAAGTTTCCTGGTTCGATCCGCGTTGGCGGATACTGCGGGGCAACCGGGCGAAAGAGTCGCGGTCTTGCTTCAATTAGGAGGAGGTCACGACGCGCTCAGCGCACTGGTGCCATACGGCCACGCCGAATACGGCAAGGCGCGTAAAGCAACTCGCATCAACGACGACGAAGTCATCAAGCTGAATAACGAGTTGGGATTGCACCCCAAGCTCACCGGCTTCAAAGAATTGTTTGATCAAGGAGCCTTCGCGGCGCTGCCGGGAATTGGTTATCCCAATCCGAACTACAGCCACTTCACGGCTCAAGACATCTACCACACGGGCGACGAACAGTCTGCTTCTCAACCGTACGGCTGGGTCGGGCGTGCGTGCGATCACGCCTTCCAAGGTAACTTGGACCCGAAGCTGGCGATCGCCGTCGGCACCGGCAAGACGCCACGTGCTTTGATGGGCAAAGAGCATCCTGGTCTCAGCTTCAACGTGCCTGAATCGTATCGCTATACGGGTGACCGTGGCGACGCGACACGCAACGCCATCTACCAAAAGCTGAATCAGGCTTCTGGCGGTTCAGAGGCTAATCTGAGTTTCATCTCTCAGACGGCCGTGAATGCCAATGCCAGCAGCGAGCTGATCCGGCAATTGGGAAGTAGCTATCAGAGCAAGGTCGAGTATCCGAAAACCGGGCTGGCAAACAACCTCCGCAACATCGCGGCCATGATTGTGGGCGGGCTCAGTACGCGGATCTATTTCACCGAACAAGGTGGATACGACACGCACTCGAACCAACGAGCCGGTCACGACAACCTGATGACACAATTGAACGACGCCGTCGCGGCGTTCTATAAGGATCTGACCGCTCAGGGACATGCCCAGCGCGTCCTGACATTTACGGCCACTGAGTTCGGTAGACGCGTGTTGGAAAACGGGAGCGTGGGGACCGATCACGGTGCAGCAGCGGCGCAGTTCATGTTTGGACCGGGTGTGAAGCCGGGGATTCACGGCCAGCATCCCAGTCTCGCCGACGCTGAGCTGCTGGGCGGAGGAGGGGGAAGTTTGAAGCACACAACGGACTTCCGTAGTGTGTACGCCACGATCCTAGAGAAGTGGCTGGGTACGCCCAGCCAGCCCGTGTTAGGGCAACAATATCCACTGATTGACTGCATTGCGTGATGAGCACGCGATGGCAAGTCTGACTTACTGACGACACACAATAGTTCTTAGGGAGAGTTAACATGTCGATGAACATCATTAAATGGGTCGACCAGCGTAAAAACTGGTGGAAAGTGTTCGCGGTGATCTTTGCGATCAGCGTGGGCGTGGTGGGAAGGATTGGGTATCAATCCTACGCCTATGCACCGCCGGAACGCGTGAACTTCGTCGCGGAGGACGGGACGATACAGTTTAGTGCCGACGATATTGTCAAAGGCAAGCAAGTTTTCCTCGACAAGGTTTTGATGGACTACGGCAGCTTCTTGGGAGACGGGGGCATGCGGGGTCCCGACTTCACCGCCGAGGCGTTGAATCTCACGGCGCGGTACATGAATGAGTATTACCTGGCCAACGACGAGCAGATGAAGAAGATTCCCGAAGAGCTGCGGGAAGCGTTCGTCAAAGGCCATGTTCAACAGGAACTGAAGACGAATCGGTTGGACACCGAGTACTATGCCCAGTCACAGGCCAGTGCGGGTAGTCCCGACGTGGAAGGGGCGGTGGTGCTCAGCCCGGCACAGGTTTATGCCTATCAGAAAGTGAAAGAGTATTATCGTCAGAAGTTTGGCGAAGGTGGCGATCTGGTCGGCGAAGAGAAGTTTGAACCCTCCAACTACATCTCCAATCCCGAGAAGGTCGAGCAGATAGCGGCATTCTTCTATTGGGGTGGATGGTTCTGTGCGGCGCAGCGCCCGAATCCGGAGCAAGCGGGCGAGTTCTACGCTTACAGCTACACTCACAACTGGCCCTTCGATCCGCTGGCGGGTAATTATCCGCATGGTGGATTGGTACTGTGGAGCGTCATCGGCACGATTGTCGTGATTTTCACGATCGGTTTGCTGTTCTATTTTTACGGCAAGATGGACCGCGAAGCGATCCTTGACCAAGAGTCCGACAAGCTCCCACCGTTCGCGACGAGCGACGTTGTGGATCGTTTCAAGCCGACTCCGACTCAGCAGGCCTTGTACAAGTTCTTCGCGGTGGCCTGCGTGTTGTTTCTAATCCAGGTCTTGGCTGGATTTATTACCATCGGCGACTTTGTGGGCTTCTTTGCCAAGTTCGGACTCCCCGAGTTGAACGAGATCATTCCCACCACGGTTAGCCGCGCTTGGCATACGCAGATCTCCGTCTTGTGGATCGCCGTCTGCTGGTTTGCGGCGACCATCTGGGTCTGCCCTCTGATCTGCCGACCCGAGCCGAAGGGACAGCTGACCTGGATCAATGTGCTGTTCGCGATGCTCGTGTTTGTAGCCGTGGGTGGTGCGTTGGGAATCCAATTGAATGTCAAAGGGCACCTGGGCGAAGGCGATACCGCAGCTTCATCGGCCATGATGTTTTGGATTGGCAGTTCGGGTTGGGAATTCCTGCAACTCGCCATGCTGTACCACATCGTTTTGTACCTCGCGTTTGTGGTGTGGCTGGTGATCATCGTCCGTGGTTTGTGGCCAGCGCTCATCCAACGTCAGTCGTGGTCGCTGCCTAACTGGATGGTCTATGCGATCGTCGGGATCATCTTCATGTTCACCGCATCGTTTATGGTGCCGGTCAGTTCCAACTTTGCCGTTGCCGACTTCTGGCGCTGGTGTACGGTTCACATGTGGGTCGAGGCGTTCTTCGAGCTGTTCACGACCATCATCGTGGCCTACTTCCTGTACCTGATGGGCTTCGTCAGCCACCGCGTCGCGGCACGTGTCGTGTACCTGGGGGCCGTCTTGTTCTTAGGCTCAGGCTTGATCGGCATTAGCCACAACTTCTACTTTAATGGCAAGTCGATGGAGACGATCGCTTTGGGAGCGGCCTTCTCGAGCTTGCAAATTGCTCCGCTGGTGTTGCTGACCATCGAAGCCTGGCGGTTCCGTCATATGCCGCAAAGCACGATCTATCAATTGCAGAAGCAAGGAGGAAGCAAGGCCACGTTCGGTTTGGGCGCGGCATTCCTGTTCCTGGTTGGCGTTAACTTCTGGAACTTCATGGGCGCGGGCGTCATGGGTTTCTCGCTCAACTTGCCGATCGTGAATTACTATCAACACGGCACCTATTTGACGGTGAACCACGCTCACGCCGCCCTCTTCGGCGTGTACGGTAACCTAGCGATCGCGGCGATGTTGTTCTGCGGTCGGTGGCTTATCGGTCCCGAGCGTTGGAGCCCACGACTGTTGACCATGTCGTTTTGGGCGATGAACATCGGTATTGTGCTGATGGTTGTGTTAGATCTGTTCCCTGTCGGCGTCCATCAGTTGATCGTCGCGATGGGCGACCAGGGCTACGCCTTTGCTCGCTCCAATGCGTACTTGCACGGTGAAGTCTTCCAGACTTACACTTGGCTCCGCGCACCTGGGGCATTGCTGTTCTTCTTCTTTGGCGTGTTACCGCTGACTTACTTCATGGTCAGCCGCTGGTTCATGTTGAAGCCAGCTCAGACGCGCGAAGAGCAATTCGTGGTACCGGCATCCGTCCTCGCTTTCACCAGCCCTTCGATGGCCACCGGAAGCCTTGGTGCCGCGGCCAATCCTGGCATCGGCCTTGAGGATGATGACGACGAGTAGTAGTGTCGATTGTGACTTCACTTACTGGATGAGGCCCGTCCCAGGGACGGGCCTATCCAGGACAGGAGGAGACATTGTCCCGTGGCGGCCGGAAGCCACCACGACGAGATGCCCTTCCGGGAGAAGCGGATGTTATCCAAGTCGGGGAAACACGCGGTTCGTGCGATGGCTGTTCTGGCTGGTCTGGGACAGTCAGCTCGTGCGGACGTATCTACTATCTCGCGAGAAATCAACGCCCCCAAGATGTACCTTAGCAAGATCATGCGCCGCCTGTCCCAAGCCGGTCTTCTGAATGGGCGGAAGGGACGGGGCGGGGGGTATCGGCTGACCCGGCAAGCAGAATGTATTTCGATGTTCGATGTGTTGGAGCCATTCGAGAATTTTAATGACACAGCGAACGGCACTAGCGATGACCCACTCTCTTGTGGCCTAACTGCTCGTCGCGATCCTTGCGAAACGATTCAGTTTCGATACCTGAGCATCCTCCACGAAACCAGTTTGGCGGAAGTGGCGACGGACGCGCTGCCGCGAGTGAAAACAGCACGCACGATACCCTCTCAGGGCCTCTGTCAGGAGGTGTGCTCATGACGTCAGGCCTGCGCGACGTGTACAATAAGTCCGATATGGGAAACGGTCATGCTGGTTTCGTTTGGGTAGAGCAACTCAAGCCGCTGCTCTTGGAGATGTTGGCGGGCGTCCGTCGGCACCGCGAGACGACTTTGCTCGCCGGATTCGACAGTCGCGGGATCGTCACGGCGGCATTACAAAGTGTGTCGCTTGTGGTTCCTCAATCCGCGCTCAATCATTTGCGGGACATGGACGCCGTGAAGGCTTCGCTCCGCTTGGTCTTGAAGCACACGCTCCAAGCTCAATCTGAGTGTGTCCGTCCTAACCCAGGCGAGCGGCACATGGAACAAGGCAACGCCGCACATGCCGCCGTCGCGGAGCTGCAGGACGAACAAGTCATTCAATGGCTGGCGGTCTGGCTGGAGATATTTTGTGGAGTGATGAACGAATTGCATCCCAAAGCGATCGAAGTCGTGATGTTGCGAGTCGAAGGCTGCGACAACCGCCAAGTCGCTCGACGCCTGGGACTGCCGCTGCGGCTGGTCAAACGCGTCGTTTACGACATTCGACAGGCCTGCGATCGCACGGAGAAAGGGTGACGCCGTGTTAATGGGAATCGTGAAGGAATTCGAGGCTGCTCAAAGCCGTTTAGGCGTGGATCCTTATGCGGCGTGGTCGGTGGCCGTGCAAGAACTCCGCAGCGACTGGGATGAGGGAAAGTGTGCCAGCATCGCCCAGTTGCGCGACTACCTCGCGGATGTTGCGGATGACCAGAAATACGAGGCCTTGCAAGACCTCATCGCGGAGCATTTGCAGCTGGCCTGGCAGACCGGTCGGGGAACCGATTTAACGCCCTATCTCTCGGCATTCAGTGGGGAGTTTGTCGAACTCGCCTCACCCGACACGCTGCCCGCCGACTTAATCGAAGATGAATTCCTGGCCCGTCACGTTCTCAGGTACGGTGATACACCCTCGATCGACGAGTATCGGCGACGATTTCCCTCGCGACACGACGTGATGCAACTGATCGAGCGACGGCATCTCGAAAACGGCAGGTACGTGAAGCTGCGCGAACTCGGTCGAGGCGCGATGGGCGAAGTGTTTGAAGCCTACGATCATCATCTTCGTCGCTTCGTAGCCATCAAGCAGCCAAAACCGGGCGTGGCCGATGTCGCCGAGTTGCTGCATCGCTTCGCGGAAGAGGCTCGGATCACGGCTGGACTCGAGCACTCGGCCATCGTAACGGTGCATGAGAACTACGACGGCCATGCAATGCCGTTCTACGTCATGCGGTTGGCTGCGGGAGTGCCGCTGACGGGACACATCCGCGACTTCCACTACCCACCGATGGATCGACCGCGAAGCGAACAACGGCTTCTCGAGGAACGGATCTTGCAAGCCTTTGCGACGGTCTGCGATGCGATGGCGTACGCTCACGCTCACGGCGTCTTGCATCGCGATCTCAAGCCCGACAATGTCATCGTTGGCGAGTTTGGTGATGTCGCGCTTCTCGACTGGGGACTAGCCAGATGCATTCTGCCTACTGACGGCCAAGGCTCTGGTTGTGCAACGGTTGAAAATACTCGACAGCATGCCAGTGACATCGCGAACGCCGTTGTGGGTACGCCTCAATACATGCCGCCGGAACAAGCTGATGGGATCTCAGACGCTCGCAGTGATGTATTCGGTCTCGGGGCCATTCTGTATGAAATCCTGACATGCAGTTCACCCCACGCTTGGCCCGAGGCCTTTCGCCCCGTCGATTGGCTCGAACAGGTGCGGAGTGCCGAATTCCCTCGCCCACGTAGCGTCAAACCCGGTGTGTCGTGCGCCCTCGAAGCTGTCTGCGTTAAAGCTTTAGCCCGCGATCCGCAGGCCCGTTACGTGAACGCCGCTGATCTGGCCCAAGACGTGCGCCGGTATCTCGCCGGTCAGCCAGTAGCTGCACAGGCCGGATCCGCCCGACGCTGGCCGTGGCAACGCTGGATATCTGGCCGAGGACACGAGGAGCGGGCTGATGGTTAGTCATCTTAGTAATCTGGCGATCGGCACCTACCATTGGAATTGGAATAAAGAGTCGCCGGCGCGACGAAAGACGAGGCCGAATATGAACGCCGAACTGATACCTCTGGGGCCCTTGCAACACAACGGTCATGTCTCGGTGGCGAACTTTCCGTTCGTCATCGGTCGCGCCGCCGACGCCAAGTTGCGGGTGGATGATCGCTGGAGCAGTCGTCATCATTGCGAGATCGATGAAGTTGACGGCACGCTGATCGTTCGCGACTTGGCATCGAGCAACGGCACACTCGTGAACGGCAAAACGGTTTGCACCGCGCCACTCCTGCCGGGCGACGAACTCACGGTCGGCATCTCGATCTTCAAAGTGTCGTACCGGCGGGATCCGTTGAAGCCTGTACCAGCGGTTATCCACGCACTGCCAGGCGGACCCGACGAGGCCGTGTGCTCGCGTCGATCCGACTCCGCAGATAGTCCAAGATCTACCCACCTGAAATTTGGTGGGACGCGCGAAACCGTGGCCAATCTAACTACCGGGTTCGATCCCGATCCCGATTTCAACTCAAGTCCGGCGACGTAATTATCGAGCGGACAGTTTTTCCTAAGACCTCTAACGGAGAATGCCAGTGTCCTCAGAACCCTCGCTCTACGAGCGCCTTGGCGGCTACGATGCCATCGCGGCGCTGTCGGTTGATTTGGTACAGCGTCTGCAAGCGGACTCGCAACTCGGACGCTTCTGGCAACATCGCGGCGAAGACGGAATTCGGCGTGAGAAGCAGTTGCTCATCGACTTTCTGTGTGCGAGCGCCGGTGGCCCGATGTACTATACCGGACGTGACATGACGACGACCCACAAGGGAATGAAGATCACCGAAAGCGACTGGCAAGTGTTCCTGGGACATTTGAAGGACTCCATCGCGAAGTTCGAGTTGCCTGCCAAGGAAGCTGCCGACGTGCTGGGATTCGTCGAGAGCACCAAATCCGAGATGGTGGAAGCGTAGTGCTGGCTCTTGTTCTATAATGAAACATCGAATGGCTGCGGAGATTTCGCCTAACCAATGGAGGAGCCGGCTGTGACGAAGCAACTGATCGCGTCTGTCCTGCTGGCCTTCACGGTGGGATGTGAGAGCGTGACTGCCCGGGAAAGCGAATCCACGACCGTCGCGCGTGTCGACGCTGTCACGGCTGACGACGAGTCTTACATGCCAGTCGTCATCGACGAAGAGTTCGAGACGACGCGAAAGCGCGATATCGCCGAGAAGGCGAGTTACGCGGCGCGGCAGCACGAGCTTCTTCAACGGCGTTACGATCTAAGCGACAAACCGTCCAATGAACTGATGTCGGGAGGACGCAAGGCCGTGCAGCAAGGAGTTCGGATCAAGTTACCTCCTGGCACAAGTTGGCAGCGGCTTGCCGAGCTGGCCCCGGACGAGATCAAAACGCGGAATCTCTTTCCGATGGGTATGCGGCCGCTGCCACACGCCAAGCACGCGGTTGGCGGTATGGTCTTTCCAGAAGCTCAGATTGCTGCGATTCGCGACGCGGAGGGACGCGATTTGTTGCGATTTGATGTCAACTTCGATCTTCCGTCTCATCTGACCCCCGAGTTTCCGCCGCCATTGTTTCTGACGACGCGACCGGATCTGGGCGATGTGTCCGGTGGGCAGATCCTGACGATTAAGAACTACTACGCGCGGATGAAGGGAAAACTCACGCCCGTGCAGATGGAGGGACTGCGATTGCTGCTGACGCCCTTCCCGCAACAGCAGTTCAACCAAACGGAGGATCGCAAAGTTGACTCGCCGAGTTGGGGTGTGTCGTGCCTGGACTGCCATACGAACGGACACACCAACGCCACCTTCCATCTCAGCCCCGATGTGCGACCTCAAGCCGCTCGACCGCGCATCGAAACCGTGAGCCTGCGTGGCGTTTACAACCAGCAGATTCACGGCTCGAAACGTTCGCTGCGGTCGATCGAGGATTTCACGGAGTTCGAACAACGTACAGCTTACTTCGACGGTGATCATGTGATTGCCGCAAAGAAGGGCGCACATCTGCCTGACCGTGCGAGCCAAGTGGTACTGATGGCTCAAATGCAAAGCATCATCGACTTTCCTCCCGCTCCAAAACTGGATGTGTTCGGCAAGCTCATTCCAGCCGCGGCAACGGACTTGGAACTGCGTGGAGAAGTGATCTTTCATGGCCAAGGCCGCTGTGCCGAATGCCACCCGGCACCCGCCTTCCTCGACAACCAGATGCATGATTTGCAACTACAACGTTTTTATGATTCCGAGGTCATTGGCGGACACCACAACTTGGCCGATGGTCCGATGAAGACGTTTACGTTACGCGGTATTAAAGACTCGCCACCGTACCTGCACGACGGCCGGCTGCTGACGTTGGATGACACGGTCGAGTTTTTTAATCTGGTACTGTCGACCAAGCTAACCGATCTGGAGAAAGAATCGCTGGTAGCCTACCTGCGATGTCTCTAGCTCAACTCGAAGGAACGCCGGATGAATTTTGCCAACACGCTGACCCACGAGCCCCGCTTTAGAAAGTCCCACTAATGGACAACTGGCCCGAAACCGTCCAATTTCTACGCACCGTGCCCTCGCTGGCTCTGCTCTCGGAAGAAGAGATGGAACAGCTGCGTCCCTACTTGCGCCACCGGACGCTGGTCAAGGGGGAAAACGTGTACCGGCAAGGGCAAGGGACGGACTATCTGTATTTCATACGGCAAGGGCGGATCAAAGTCAGCCAGACAGCCAACGGCAGAAATGTGATCGTTGGCTTTTACGGCCCCAGCGAACTGCTTGGCTGTTGTGGGTTGGTGGGCGATGTGTGTTATCCTTGTTACGCACAGGCCATCGAGAGCGCGACGCTGGTCTTCATTTCGCGCGAGGCGTTCGAGCGATTGCTGAGCGGCGTGCCGGCCGTCGCGGCCAAGTTGCTCAGCCAAATGGTTAGTCGTTTGCGCGAGGCTCACTGCAAGATGAAGAGCTTGGCTTTGGAACCAGTAGAAGAGCGAGTCATTGCCGTGCTGCTAGAGCTTGGCGAAAAGTTTGGAAACGACCAAGACGGCAAAGTGACTTTGCCCGCTCACATTACACGCGAACAGATTTCCGAGATGGCGGGTACGACGATCGAGACAACCAGCCGAGTCATCAGTAAGCTTCGACAGGCTGGGCTGGTCGAATGTCCCAACCGCTGCACCATCCTGGATTCAGAGCTTCTCGGGAATATCGTTGAAAGACCAGGCATTAGATCCGTCTAGCGGAGCACGTACTTCCCACCTTACGATGCCGCTTGGCGACAGAACACTCCCTCGCAGGAACTCAGATTATGTACAACTGCTTTGCTTCTCTTCGTCGTTACTGCGTTGCAGTCGCTTTTCTAACAGTTGCCACGCTGGTGGCCTTCGGTGCCGAACCAGTGGATCCAGGAGTCGGCGACCCCTATCCATTGGCACACTGCGCGATCGTCCCAGATGTGTTGCTGGATGAGAATGCCGAGATCGTCATGGTGGAAGAACGAGAACTTCGCGTGTGCTGTTCCGATTGCGCCGATCAGCTCGCCGCGAACAGCTTCGGGGCCACCAGCCAGGTCGACGAACGACTCATCAAACAACAGTTGCCACTTTACCCGCTGATCACCTGTATCGTCGATGACAAGCCGTTGTTTGGGCTGGGGACAATCAACTATGTCTTCCGTAATCGGCTGTTTCGTGTATGCAGCGGCAAGTGCCAAGCTAAGTTAGAGCAGGAACCTGCAAAGTTTTTTGGCAAACTCGATTATGCCGTGATCGAAAAACAGAAACCTGACTATCCGCTCACCACCTGCATTGTCAGCGGCCAGCCGCTCGCTGCCGACAGCTTAGATCATGTGGTTGCCAACCAACTCGTCCGCTTGTCAGGCTTCGATCAACTCGAACAGTTCGGACGGACTCCCGGTGGATATTTACTGAAAGTTCGCCAGGCCGCCAAGAAGAAAGCCCCGACGAAAGGCGAGTAATATCGTCGCTAAACCTTTCTGATTACAGTGTTTGCGACGTTTCAGAATCGGGCGAGATTTTTTTTCTGGAACTTGATCTAGATCAAAGACTCACAAATCCGCCTTTGCTAATATTCGTGGGTGTTGGGGGTGACATCGCTGTCGACAGCGATGGCTCACCCCGCACGAAAGTCCTGCCTTAAACACCCCGCCTCAACACCCAGATGGAGCCTGGGACGCCACGTTGTGGCTCGCCAGAAAGTAACGGGATGGATCTCGTTCGGAATTGCACACCTTACGCCTTGATTCCGGTTCGTCTGCGGCATGCCCAGCGACCGGTGTCAGTATCACCAAGAGTACGTCAGGCTTTTTGGCTTGACCGTCAGCTGGAAAGGTTGACGTACATCATCCGCGCAAGGCGCGTGGAGTCCAAATACCATGACTCTCACGAGTAGAAAACAAGGAGATTACTAGAGATGAGAAAGTACGCGTTCTCAACGATTCTGATTGGTTCCGCTTTAACGGCGTTGCTTGTGTTTGCGATCACACCTCGCGAGAGTTCGGCGGTTGCACCGGCGGGCATCGCGGCCATACAGGCAGCCGTTGCCGAAATAGCGAAGATCCAAGGGCCCAGCGCCGAAGAAACGAACCGACTGCGAAACGCAGAGCTAAACCAGGTTTTTCAACAGTACACAAAGGCGTCGAACAACGTTGTGTCCGCCGAAACGATTCGCGAGTTCAACGCGCTGGTGAAACAGAACGGCATGTCCTGCTTCGACAATTTCTACGAAGCGATGTTGACTCCGCTCCGCTACGTGACGGATCCCAAGAACGGCGAACGCGTGCCAGTGTTCGGAGCTTTGGGATCGGACATCATCAATCCTTGGCTGGCCGCGATGGGCGTCTCGGAAGGTCTGCCGTTGGATGAACAGCCAATGTACAAACTGGCGTCCGAAGTACTTCGCGAGCAGCTCGACTTTGCCGTTATCGGAACGAAGGATCCAAATCTGACCTTCGATCTGCTGCCACCGGAACTGCACGAAAACGCACGCTGGGCCTATGCCCGCCTGAACCCAACCAACAAATTCGAGGGAGGGTTCGACCAGCCGCTGTTCTATATCACCATTCGCGAAGCGGCGAAGAAACTGTTCCGCGAGGATCATCCGACCGCCAAGATGACGATGGCGGACGTCGTTCTATCAGAAGACAAGGGCGGACTGGGTATCAACTCCTGTCTGTTGTGTCACGAACGCGATTACACGGACGTTTATGGGCGACTGTTGGGGCAGAGCTACTTCTATCAAAAGAAGATCACCGAACACCAAACGGTTGCACTCGAAGATGGTGCGACGGCGACTGTGGATAACGCCGAAGAAGTGAAGCACGCCGAAGAAATGTCCGCCATGTTTCAATTGGCTGCCAACCGGGTTCTCGAAATGCATCGCGACAAGATCGATATCCAGGCGGCGAGTGACGCCCTGGAGTCGAATTCAGCGGACATCGCCGATCGCCTACTGCCGGGTTTTGACGAGTTCTACGAGACGCTCGATAGTGTTGGTTGCACCATGTGCCACAGCACGCTAGAGCAACCTTCGGCGGAACATAACCCAGCCAAGTTCAACGCTTTTGTCCTCACGCCGAACAATTACTTCAAGACGAAAAATGTCAAATCCCTCGTCGAGTTGATCGATCCGGACGCGCTTGACAATAGCAAGCTACTGAACAAAGCCAGCGGCAAAGTCAAGCATCGAGGAGCCGAGGAATTGAAACTTGACGACGCCGACTTTCAGCAGCTGAAAGACGCTCTCTACGAGTGGGTACATTCACTCGACCGGTAGTTCGACTTAGCATGTGCCGCGCGTCACGATGGTGATCGCGAGCGGCCACGCCGCACACGAGCCGAAAGCACCAGTCTCGGGTTCTGCCCCTGGGGGGTCGGTCCCCACCCGAGATAAGGTGCGACGGCTCGTTGTGCAAGTGGCAAAGAATTTATTATTGAGCGACAGCCGCGCCGGCGAGCTGAGACTCTGCGGCGATGGCTCGCGGGAAGAGGATATTGTTCTCCTTGTGAACGTGGTCATGCATGTCGGTTTCCACTCCATGCAGGCCATCGAGCATCGCCCGATACGTGTTGCAAGCATCCATTGGCGGTTCATAACCGTCGGTCAACTCTCGGATCTTGGCCAGCGCGTTTCCAGCCGACTCGTGCTCGTTTATCATGCAGTGAATCGGATTGCCCAGACTGCCAAACGGGAGCTGCACGGGCGTCGAAGATGCTTCGATCCGCCGGATGGCGGGGAAGAGTACCTGCTCTTCCTTCATCATGTGCGTTTCCATTTCCGCTCGCAGGCTAACGAACACCTTTCGCACATCCACTAGTTTCGGGTGCCGTTCACCATGCACGCGAGCTACCTTATCCACCATCGCGCCCAGTCGCGGCAACTCGGTCTTCAGATAAGCATGATGAGTTTGCTCGATGTGATCGCACAAGTCGGCGAGCGAGAGCTCCAGACAGTTAGGACCGTCGGCTTTTTCGCTCGAGGCCGCCCTCAGTTTTTCGACAACGGCTTCCGCGTCGAGCCCCATTTCGGCACAGACGTCCCCTAACTTGCGATTGCCGCCACAACAATAATCGATCTGCAACTCCCCAAAAACGCGAGATAGCCCCGGTCGCTTGGCAACCAATTGGCCCACGGTTTCGTTCAGTTCTTGATTGGACATGCTCGTTCTCTCCTAAAATTTCGGTACTCAGACCCTCGGCGATTCCTAAACAGCCAGATGCTTCCTTAAAATTTACGCCTTGAATTGTGCATGTCAAGGTGTACAATGATTGGCGTTGCACTTAGGGAACAGTTGTATCAACAATATTCCGTGGTGGTGGCTTCCAGCAGTCACAGCCATTAGCAATCACGCCAATTGAGAAGGTGGAATGCGATGACTAGAAATCACAAGTGGGTGCCGGTCGTAACTGACTATTGCACGGGCTGTGGTAGTTGTGTCGAGGCATGTCCTCACGGATGCCTGGAATTGGTCTGGGACTTCGCCACGCTGCAGCGATCCGATGCCTGCATCGGGGACGGTCATTGCGTCGAGGCGTGTCCGCAAGAAGAATGCATTCAAATGGAGTGGGTCGCGGCTACCGGCAGCCAAGAAGTGGGGCGGTGGTGCGAAAGTCCTGAGCCGACAGCGCCCGCTCCGACGAGCTGGCTTGGGTCTCTGTTTCGAAAGCGTCCAGCGGTCGCTGAGTAGGTTGGCTTCACACATTCCAAAACGACTATGAATGGCTGGCAACAGTTTGTTACCGTCTCGCTGTGGGTAATCGGCAACGCCGTCTCGCCGCTGCTGGCTCAGACGACTTCTCTCGACATCGGCGCGTCGCCAACCCTCGTGATGCCTAGCAGCAAGAGCGATTTATATATCGCCGTCCCATTACCGAGAAGCGCAACGATTGCGTCGAACAAAGCCTGGCAGCTTATCGAGATCGACCATCCAGAGTCGGCGATTCCCGCTCAGATCGAGACGATGGTTTCCGGGGACAGCACGGCCAACCCCACCAGCGCTCAGATACTGGCCGTCATTCCGCCACGGGCGGCAGCGCGCGAATCGCGACGATTCCGTTTGGAGACGGCTGATGCGGCAAGACAAGACGCCGCGTTATTTGCCTATCGCGACGTCAACAACACATCGCTCGGGCTCTGGGAGCGTGAACAACCCGTACTGGTCTACAATCACGGAGAAGTGGTGAACGAGAAGGTTCCCGCGAGCGACCATCGACGCGCTCGGGCTTGCTACATCCATCCCGTGTGGGGACTCAATGGCGAGATTCTCACGGACGATTTTCCTCAGGACCACTTCCATCACCACGGCATCTTTTGGGCGTGGCCGCATGTTGGAATCGACGGGCAAGAGCACGATCTGTGGATGTACGACACCATCAAGCAACGCTTTGTCCGCTGGCTGCATCGTGAAACCGGTCCCATCGCGTCGACGTTGGCGGTTGAAAATGGATGGTTCGTTGACGACAAGCAAGTGATGATCGAACGTGTTTCGCTGCGGGTCTTCAAAGCCAGCGACGACGCCCGCGTGATCGACATTTCTCTCACTTGGATTCCCACGGATCAAGCCATCACGCTACAAGGTGCAGAAGGCAAGAGTTATGGCGGATTGACGATTCGCTTTGCACCCGGATCGCGACCAGAGACCACGATCACGGTGCCCAGTGGACGCACCGAGCAAGACTTGCCGGACACGCCGCTCGCCTGGGCCGACTTGACGGCCAAGTTTGGCGGTGCGGAAACCGCCAGCGGCGCGGCGTTGTTGGTCCATCCCGGTCATCCGAACTTCCCACCGACTTGGCTCACCCGCCACTACGGCCCGCTGTGCGTCGGTTGGCCCGGCATTGAACCGCGAACATTTCCGCCAGGACAGCCAATCCGACTGGACTATCGTGTTTGGATTCATAAATCGGCTGTCGACTTGACTCGCTTGAATGAAGCGTATGAAGGCTATGCCGCCGCAACGAAGGCGGTTTGGGAATAGTCGTTGGTCGCACCTCTGAGCGTGCCTTTTTCCATAGGCTATCGCCAAGCGGCTGCTGAATAATCCTCGCTAGACCTGTAAGAATCCCAGCGGCGGTTGTGCCGATTGCGGATCGTAGAATGCTTCGATGTTGGGTAGGACGGTTTGCATTTCTCCCGCAGGGATGCCGAACCAACGAAGTAATTCACAGAAATAGGCGTCGCAGGAGGTGGTCGGCAGCAACCGGCCGTTGGTGCCCACGTCCAGCCCGTCGTTCAGCAACAAGGCCTCGGGATATTCGCCGTAGATGCGGCCTCCCTGGACAGCGCCGC
Source organism: Planctomycetota bacterium (assembly GCA_963204995.1). Classification (GTDB taxonomy): domain Bacteria; phylum Planctomycetota; class Planctomycetia; order Pirellulales; family Pirellulaceae. Next base: position 17,942 of record CAUJKL010000323.1, read on the forward strand.
CCATGACCAAGGCGTTTCCTCCCCAGGCATGATCGCTACCACGACAGTTCGAGCGTAACGTGCGGCCGAAGTCGGAGGCCGTACACGACGTTACTCGATCGGCGACGTCAAGTTCAACGAGCGATTTCTGGAAGGCGGCCAACGCCTGGCTCAGACTCGTCAGCAACTGCGGATGATCCTCCAGAAGATTCTGGTGGTTATCCCAACCGCCGAGCATGACGAAGAACGTTTGCCGTCGTTGTTGCAGTTGATGCCGTGACCCGATCGTACGGGCGATGGCTTGTAGCGAACTGGCCAGCGGATTGCCCGCGGGAAACTCGGTCGTCAGTTTCACCGACTCGAAAGCCGCCGAGAAGCGACGATCCATTTCGATGCTGGCCCGCGTTGATTCGGCAAAGACCTGTTCAAACAGATTGCGTTGCGCCGATTCGGATTCGTCTTGCGCATCGGGAAGCCCCGCGCCAGCGAACAAGTCGCGCGCCAGCGGATTGTCCAGACTGACGCTGCCGCGTGGACTGATATTGTAGGCCGTGACCGACTTGCCGGTCTGCAACAGGTTGTTCCCGGACAGCGAGATGTTCATCGAGATGCCGCTGCTGCCCGCCGTGTCGCGCAGCAGATCGGCCGCGCGCCCCAGCCAACCGTTGGAACCTCGCGATTGCGGAAGCGACGTTTGCCACTGGTCGCGCTGGTCGTTGTGCGAGAACAGTGACTTCGGCAAGCGGACTGATTTCTTCTTGTACTGTTGGACCGTCACCGGTTCGATCAACGTGCCGACGTTGGCCACGAAGGCCAGCTCGCCTTCGTGATACAAGTCACGCAGCTCAGCGATTGACGGATGCACTGCAAACGTTCTGCCAGACACGCCGCTATCCTTTAAGGGCAGTGCCGACTCGGAGCCCTCGCGCGGCAGCGCCAACACGCCGCGCGTCTTCTGATAGTTCTCGTATTCGCCGTCCGTTGTCGGGATTAGCATGTTGAAGGAATCGTTTCCCCCGAACAGAAAGACGCAGACCAGCGCTTTGTAATCGTCGTCGGCAGCGTCATCGGCAGCCGCGCAGGCAGCGCCTGCCAGGCGGAGGTTCAGCAAGGTGTTGAGGACTGCGGTCGACCCCAGCAGCGAACACGCGCCTTCACCCAGGAAGTGGCGGCGATTTCGTGAAGGATTTTGATTGCGATTGGTTGTCATGGCTTATCTCAGGATTGCTCCTTCCGGACAAACGGCGGCTGCGAACACCGCGAGCCGGGCTTGTTCGGCGGGATCGTCAAGTTTCTTCAGGTGAGCCAACAGTTGTTGACGCGTCGAAGCACGCATGGTGCCCGCCGTCAGCAGCAGACTACAGCGATCGAGCAGCGCTTCCAGATTCTCGCCGGCCAATTGCTCCTCGATTGAGAAGTCACACTTAAGTGGTGCGCCGGGAAACCGAGGTCTGCGGTGATGAAAGCCTTGTGTGATTCCTTCCCACAGATAGTTGGGAACGGTGGCGGCGGTCACATCGTTAAGAATTTGAAACTCAGGGCTGCGCAAGTTCTGCTCGGCGATCGCCCCCGGCTTCTGATACACGGCTTCGAAGAAGTTGAAGACGCTGGGCGCTTGCATTGGTTCTTGCTGCAAGCCATCGATGGGCGCGGGATCCCACCACTGCAAGCCGGGGTAGTCCGTAGGCCGCTTGCCCAGCTCCGCTCCCGCGCGAAAACCGCGCAAGATCGTCGTGCAGCGCAGCACCGGATCTTTCAGCCGACCGCAATGCGCAGCGACCAGGTACTGTGGCCCGCGTGCTTCCGGGTCCAGCAGAATCGACTTTACCACGGCACCGAGGTTTCCATCTGTTTCGTTCCACACGCGCACGACGCGTTCGATGTATGCAGGCGACGGATTGGAGGTGACCAGATGATTGATCAGCCGAGTCGATATGAATGGCGCGGTGCTGGGATGAGCGACCAGGGCCTTGACGGTTTGTTGGATATCGTCCAGCGGAGGCTGATCGGCCGGCAGCCGAATCCGTCCGCCCAAGGCAACCTTCTCATCACGATCGTGACGGTCGTCGTGCATTGCCATCGGCACATCGTATCGATCCCAATTGTTACGCCCGAACTTCTCGCCCTCGAGCCACAGCCCCGTGAAGACACGGGCCAGCGTTTGGATATCGTCGTTCGAGTAAGTGGCAATCGGCTCGCCGTCGGCGTCCAGCTTCATCGATCCATCCGCGTTCAACTCCCACAAGCCGATCGAAAACAATTGCATAATTTCACGAGCGTAGTTTTCGTCGGGATAGCGATTGATCTTGGGATCGGCCTTTTGATTGCCCAAGTGGCTGAGGTACTTGCCCATCATCGGATGCAACGAGACTCGCAGCAGCACGTCTTCGTAACGATCGAAAGATCCGTCGATTAGCAGGTCGTAGTAGTTGCACATCGGCTCCGACAGAATGTTGATGCCGTTCGCGGAGACCACCAGGATCTGGCTAAGCGACCAGGCGACACGTTGCCGCAAGTGATCCTCGCCTCCCATCACCGCTCGCATCCACGCAGTACTCGTGTTCTTATAGCCGACGTTCCTTCCGGCCGACTGGATCTTGTGATACGCGAACTTGAAGCTAGGTTCATCGATATCTTCGTCCAAGCGGCTCTCCAGGTATTCGATGTACGGCTCCGTTCGTGTCGGTTCGCTGGCCAGCTGCGCATCGATCCAAGCAGCGAAACCGATCTGACGGACTTGTTCAATCTGCTGCTCGGTTGGACCAAGACTGGCTTGCAGCAGGAAGCGAGCAGCCGTTTCCGCGGACGGCTGCTCATCAGGCTGTGTTCCGGCGACGAGTCGGCGGAACTGCTCCAAATCACCACCCGCCGACGACGAGCGAACGCTGTTGGCGTTCTCCGGATCGAAACCGAGTTGTCGTTCTTCCCAATCGGTCAGCCCGTCACCGTCGCTGTCTGGTGAATTGGCAACTTCGGTTGGCACCGCCTGTGTTGGATGCATCATCCTCCAGACGTCGCCGACTCCATCGCCATCCAGATCAACCGCCCTCGCGATGTTCGTCCATGCGACGACCAACACTAATGCCGCACCGGTGCTTAGTCTCTTTGTATTCATGGCGTTATAATAACTCCCACGCGATCGCTAGTCACGCAACACAACCGAACGCGTTGATGCGAATGCCGTCAGTTTTTGGGGAAAGCAAGTATGATGACTCGTCTTTATTGTATGACAGGAAGCCGAATGTTCGCGAGCCCGGCATGGCTGCTGGTCGTTGTGATTGGCGGCGCAGCAGCCGATTCCGCTTGGGGCCAATCGGCGGACGACAGTGCCCGTTGGACGCCACTGTGCAAGAGTATTCGCGACTTCGGAGTGCTGCCCAGCAATGATCCAATTGCGAATCGCGATCAGCTGCAAGAGGCCATCGACTGGGCGGCACCGCGCGGCGCGGCCTTGTTCGTACCGCCGGATAGTGAGCCTTACCCCGTCGCCGGCGGACTGATTCTGCGCCGAAATGTATCGATCGTGGGCGTGCATGGACCGGTCGGACGCGGAACTCGGCATCCGGATAAACCGCAGCCGGTCGGATCGGTGTTTGCGATCCAAGACGAAGGGCATCCGTTCATCACCGTCGAAGGTGCGACGCAGTTGAGCGGTCTGCAGTTTTGGTATCCTCGGCAAACGTTAGCAGATCCAGAGAAGGTCATCGAGTATCCGCCAACGATTCGGGTCTCGGATACCAGTCCGGCTCACGGAGTGACACTGTCGCGACTAACCTTCTTCGGCGAGTTCACGGCCATGGACTTTCGTGCCACGCGCCGCATGAGTTGCGAACAGATACTGATCGAACACTGCTACGGCTATCCGCTCAGCGGTCAATTCATTGCGATCGACTACTGTTACGACATCCCGCGGATCTTGCATTGCCACATCAATCCGGCCAACCGGCGGTTCATCGACGGTGGGTACAGCCGACCCGTGATCGACAGCGTCGTAGCTCGAAAGACATTCGCGTACTGGATCGACCACACGGACAACGCCCAAGTCATCGATGCATTTACTTTCGGCACCTACGGCGGTATTCGGCTCGGTGCGGCGAGCTATGGCCAAATGACCAACTTCAATTTCGATTGTGTGACGGTGGGAATTCACAAGCTGGGAGATTCCACGTTCAATCGCAATTGGCAGATCGCCCAAGGCTCCATCATCGCCAATACGGGCGAACGGATCGAAGACATTCATCCGATCATTATCGAAGGCCGAGGTCATACGTCGCTGGCGAATGTTGAAGCGTTTTCAGGCCCCAATGGCGCGCTGACAACGCTCAACCAGTCGCAGGACTTCCTCCTCGTCGGTGGCGACGAAAAGTTGACCGTGAGCATGTTCGGCTGCCGGATGAGGAACTATCGCGCCGACATTCCGATCACGATCCAGAATGCCGCTGCCATCGTGCAAGCGGTTGGCTGCATCGACAAAGAGGAGAACCCGTTCCAACACCCCTGAAATTCTTCAGGGCGTTGTTTCACGTTTGACTCACTTGCGCGCGGGCTTTCAGTCGCCTGGCATCACGCGATGACTTCCAGCATTTCAAACTTCTCGCCCAAGACCGCCTCGCTGGGTGTGTCGAGCCATTTCTCCAAGATCGCGGCGTAGACTCTGCGGAAGTCGATGACCATCTTCAGATTGCCGTTGTCGTCGAGGTCCGTGAGGCTGGCTTGCGTGCCGTGGACGCCCGGTTTGACTCCGGGGCCGAACAGGAACATGGGCTGTGCCAAGCCGTGGTCGGTGCCGCCGCTGTAGTTCTCTTTCGCTCGACGACCGAACTCAGCGAAGGTGAAGGTCAACACGCGCTCGGCGTTGCCACAGCGGGTTAGATCTTCGTAAAACGCCGATACGGTCTGATTGAGTTCACCCAACAGCGCATGGAGCCGTCCCTTCTGGTCGGCATGCGTGTCGTAGCCCCCAAAGACGGCGATCCCCTGGGCCGCGTAGTACGCCCGCCCGTCGAGCCCGCCATTGATCAAAGCCGCAATGGTCCGGACCGATCGACCGAACTGCGTATCCGGATACTGCACCGAAGTGTTGTAGCGACCGGCCAGGTCACGGATTCGCTCGCTGGCCGTGTTGGCGTTGACGCCGGTTCGTGTGATGAACTGCAAGTCCTCCAGAGGGCGAGCCGCGGGTAACTGGCTCAGTTTGCGGTACAGTCCCAATTCCTTCTCGGCTCGCTGGCCGGTGTAAGCGAACGAATCGGGGGTGTCCAAGCCGATCCCCGGATGCTTCTGGCCGGTCAGAATCAGCGGGAACTGCCGAGGCACGACCGCGACGTTGCGGGTCGGCGAGTTGTCGTCGGGGAAGGCGTGGTCGAGATAGCGGCCCACCCAGCCTGCAGAGCCGGCTTTGCCCGTCGTATTGTTGCTGTTGCCTGCTTCCCAATAATCGCGGGCGGCGAAATGGCTCAAATTATAATTCGGATACCCAGTTCCCAGCACCATCGCCATTTGGCCCTGGTCCAATAGCGACTTGAAGCCGGTCAGTTGCGGGTGCAGTCCGATTTCGTCGTTGAGTTGAATAATCTCGTTCTTGTCGTAACCGAGTTGGGGGCGGAGTTTGTAGTATTCGTCGTGGCCGTGTGGGATCGCCAGGCTCAGCCCGTCGGGTCCGCCCTCCAATAACAGCGAGACAACAATTCGCCCCTTGGCATCGTCCTTGGAAGCGGCCAGACTGGATCGAACCAGAAAGTTCGGCAGAGTTGCCCCCACGCCCACCAGCCCCAGGCCGCGGGTCAACATCTCGCGCCGCGTGTGAATCGAGAGTTGTGACATTGTTGAACCTCCTCAGGTAACTCGGTTGAGTCAGTGGAAATCTCTCACGTCGCCAAAAGCGCGCCAAACGCTCCTGCCGCGTGAGGCGTCAGCTCATCTGGTATTCCGGCAGGCTGGTGACGAAAATCAGCAAGTTTCGCAGCCGCTCGTTTAACTCGTCGTGCCGTTGGGTCCATTCGCCTTGCGGCGGCAATTCGCCCAAGTAACCAATCATCTCGGATCGCTTCTCGGCGGTGAGCGGTACGAGCAGACAGGTCTTGGTTAAGTAGTCCACCACCTCGGCCGCCGTGCCGCAGCCTCCCTGTTGGACAAGGGCCACCATGTCGACTCCCTGACACCCCGGCTGCGGCACCGAGCGGATCAGTTCCGCCACCGCGTTGTATCGCGTAAACAACCGATCGGTCGTGATCCAGTTGCGACCGTACCGCCAGCCCTTGACGTCCGGCGGCTCAAACAGCTGCTGGCCCATCTGCTGAGTCATACGGTCCAGAACACCATAGTCGCTCAGCCGCCGCACACCCAAATCATGCAGCGCTCCAACGACGAGTTGAACCGGGCACTTGATCTGAGTGTTCATCGCCTGTTCGCTGTAAAATTCCTGGGACAGGAACAGGTTCTTCAGCGTCGGTGCCAACTCGTAGTTGTGATAGCGCAGCACCGCCGTCAGTTTCTCCACAGTCTCTGGACTGGGCTCCGAAGAGGCGAAAAACTCAAACAACTTGCCGGCGATGAATTGACCGGTCGCCGGCTGATCCAGGATCAGCCGCACCACATCATCTCCGCTCCACGGTCCCTTCTTGCCGAACACGGTCTTCTCCTCCGGGTCGTGATTGGCTTGCAGGAAGCGGAATTGGCCACTGCGGTTGTCGAAGGTATAGCCGGTCAAGGCCCGCGCCGCCTCGCGCACATCCGTTTCGTCGTAACCTTGGTAAGCCCCCATGGCAAACAGCTCCATGATCTCGCGCGCGAGGTTTTCGTTGGCGTGTCCCTTGACGTTGGAGTTGTTATCCAGATACCGAATCATCGCCGGGTCATGCACGATGCCATACAACAGCGCACCAAAGTTACCGGCGGCATGTTCGCGGCACAGCTCGTTCTGTTGGTAGATCGTGTAGTTGTTGGCCACGACGCTTTGCTGTGTGGCAAAATGACCGTGCCAGAACAGCGTCAGCTTCTCTTGAAGCGGACGGGGCGACTCGACCATCCGCGCGAACCACCAGCGCCGCATCTGGCCCACGTCCATTGGGTCCGGCTGTTCGGTGGCGCGGTTGCGAGTCCAACCGTGCCGCAGTTTGGAAGACAGCGGATCGGGCGGCGATTTGACACCGGCATCCAGTGGCGCGGTGGCCGCAACCGGTTGACGCACGAAATCCACCAGATGATCCACCGCCGCGTAAAGACCCATTTGGAAAAGCTGTTCGACCTCATGGGGAGTGCCGCCGAACCCGGCTCGCACTAGTAGATGCCGCGCCTTGGCGTAATCCCATTGGTCCTCCGGCAAGGGCTCGAGTCCACCCATGACCGCCGCCCGCAGTGCGTAGATGCCTTGGCCAGCCTCTTCGGCCTGCTTGTTGAGCTGAGCGATTCGGTCCTGGCTGGTGGCTTCGTACTTCCGCTGTTCGGCGGCAAAATCCGCGAACGTTTTCTTGAATGCCGCGTCGGTCTCCACTTCCGCCAGCCGCTCGGCGATGCGGGCCGCGTCGGCACTATCGTTGCGGGCGCTCTCCAGCGACGTGGTATCCGGATAGGTAATCACCACGCGAGCCCACAGTTGTTTCTCCCAGCGAGCCAAGGCTTCGTTCTCCAGGACGGCTCGTCGCGCTGCCGCCGCCTCGGCCGCCGCTTTGGCCGCTTCTTCGGGAGCGGCACCGGCCTTCTCCTGCATCACTTGCTCCGCTTGTTCCGCCTTCGCGGTCAGCACCTTTCCGTTCGCCGACCAAATGGCGGCCAGCAAGTCACCCAGCTTCGTTTCCGACTCCAAGAACCCCTCAGTCCGTTCAATGGCGGTTCGCTGGTCGGCGATCATGCGGTCGGCGGATTTCCGCATGGTCTCCAGTTTTTGGGCTACCAGCTTTTCTGTCTCGACCAGTTCCTCAGCTTGTTTTCTCACCGCCTCTTCCAACGCTTGCTTCGCCTCGCTCGCGGGTTGAGCCTCCAGGGCTTGGCGAGCTGTTTCCAAGAGAGCTTCGTTCCTTTGGCGAGCCGCGAGCACCGCGTTGAGATCGTTTTCAGCAGTCCGTCGCGCGCTCACGGCAACCTCGCGCGTGGCAGCTCGCGCCATCGACAGCGAGTCCCATTCCTTGTAGTAGCCGTCGTAGGCTTTCTGAGCCGCCGCCAACTCCGCCGTCGCCTGCGCTTCGTCGGCCGCCGACACGGCCGCATACATTCCCAGTGTCATCACCGCAAGACTTATTAGCACACTACGCCCAACTAAGGTTCTTCGTCTCGGCATGATGCGTGGCTCCTTTTACGGCGGTCACTAGTCCCCTCGACCTGACGTCACTTCCGCAGGCGTCAAGTCACCATTCAAACGAGCAGGCTGCTGGTGCGAGGTTTCGAGACTTACGATGCTCTGCAGCCACTGAGAGCGGCAACAAAGACGTCATACGCACAAAACTAAACATACCAACGCTAATTTGTCGGCAATCTAATCCCGGAAGCGATGCTTGTCAACAATTTTCAGGTCCGACCAGGGCTGTTGCTTGATTCACGCTGCGTGCTCTGTACGACGAACAAGGAGCTAGGCAGCTTGGCCACGAGAGTACTCAGTGGCTTTGGTTTCAGGCTTTTCCATGCAGTTGTTCGTGCGGAGAGAATCAGTACCTTCAAACGGAACGTTGCAGGATCTGGAGCGACCGCGGCGGAAGGGCCCATTGCTTGCGCGGTGCCGCCGAGGAATGATCGGTCGAAACGTAATCGGCCGATGTCTCAAGTTCGGCTGGAACCTGGCCGTAGTTGGCCAAGACCAAATACGACTCGCGATTGACGAACGCGGATGCTACCACCTGTTCAGGAAGCGGGCTGGCAAACAGGCTCGATTCGCCGATTTCCAGCCAGGCCCAGGTGCCCTCCGCCACCAGTGGCAGGTATCGCTTCAGCCAGCGAGCATGCGTCGGCCGAGTCTCGGCGCGAGGCGGAACCGCATCCCAACCGCTGTACACGTGAGGACCATTGGGATTAGCCTGATAGTGCTTCCACACCTCACGGCAGCGCTGCATCCAGAAATCGTTGTCGGAAACATACTGCACACCGGGGATCATTCCGCGCTCACCGGTAAAGGGCCGGCCGGCGTGAAGCAAGGGGAATTGCAGGTAGGGAATCGCGTGCAAATACTGTTCGTCCTCGCTTCCCACCTTGGCAAAGCTCATGTCAATGCAGGGCACCACATAGGGAGCGTGATTCTTGACCGCTTCCCGAAGGCCATCGGCATTGTTTACGCCCTCGCCGACCCAAAGGTAATCGTACACCTTCTGGCCACCGGTTTGTGGCTCCAACGCGCCATCGACGTGAAGCTTAAAAATACCTCCGCGGCGTTTGACCTCGGCATAAATCAGCGCGAGTAAGTCGGTGAGCGCTCCATCGTAAGTCGGCGTCTCCTCGAACGCCGACATCTCGTCTTCGGCAGGTGCTTTCAGCGGCGACGACTCGGGGAAGTTGGATTTCGCCGAGTTAGTGAAGTACCCCGCGTCGTTGTAGAGTCCGTCCACTCCGTAGTCGTCCATGATTCGCACCAGCCGCGGCAGCAAATACGCCCTCCACCCTGGACTGGCCGGCGAACAGCGCGCCATGTCCCAAAACCCCAGCGAACACCTCGATCCCACGGGCGACCACTCCTGGAGGAAATCCGGATCGGTCCATTGCAGGAAGCCGGTCGAGACATAGGCGAGTACCTTGATGTCACGACGATGTGCCATGTCGATGAAGCGGCGAAAACCATTCGGGTTGAGCGCCGTGTGTTTCGTTCCCCCAAACAGACGCAGCGAGTCGTTCCAGTCATCAAATACCTGGAGCAACTCAATGCCGTGATCTTTCAAACGATCTAGCTCTTGCTCGTCGTATTCCCCTGGATCCCAGGGTTGGCGGCAGGGGTACTCGCCCAGATTGTAGCAGCACTGGCCCGGCAGATAGTTCGTCACCAGGTGCTTACGCAGACAGGTGCGAATCTCGCGGGTCGCGAGGCCGATGTTCTGAAGTCGCCGCCGATGGTCCTCCGCCGAGTAGCTGCTCATCACCGCCGACGCCTTCGCCGGGCTCGCGGTTGCGGTGGCCGCCGGGCTCGCGTACGCCGGTATCGCGCCAGCCGCGCCGACTGCCGCAGTCTGGATGCCCGTCTTCAGGAAATCACGTCGCTGCATGGGCCAACTCCCTGGAAGTGTTTCAAGCGGTGACTGCGAGATAGTTTACATCAAGTAGATTTTTGTCGCTCGTTTGATCACTACCAACAGCTTGTTCGTGGGGCATGCGGGCAGGACTTGGTATAGTATAATGCGTATCCACTTTACACACGGCACTATAGGGAGAACAACATGAAGCGTTCGTCATCTCATGCGTCTTCGGAAAAGTCATCGCGTCGCGAGTTCTTGGAGCGCAGCGGAAAGATCACCGCCGTTTCGGCCCTGGCGGGCGTGGCAATTCCGTGCGTTCATGCTGCGGAAAACAACACGATCCGGTTGGCTTTGATCGGCTGCGGCGGACGCGGTGCCGGAGCCGTCGCCAACGCCATGAACTCGGCACACGGACCGGTCGAGCTCTATGCCATGGCCGACATCGACGAAGATCGGCTGACCAGCAGACACAAAGTTCTGACGACGAACTTTAGCGAGCGGGTGAACGTTC
>CAUJKL010000324.1 GCA_963204995.1 Planctomycetota bacterium
TTCCACGGGTTGCGACCTCTCGCTTCCCATTTCCTGCCCTTTCCCCGCGCCACAGGAAGCCATCGCTCTCCAAAGGCATCGCTGACGGACGCGAGCAATATTCATTCCGGGAACGGCTGGCCCTGTATCCGACAGCGTTACGCCATGTGGAGGACGAGTCGCTTTCAGCAAGACGAATCGGCGCAGAAACCGGCTGCGTTCAAATCCAGTTAAGGTACACGCCAGGCATTAGAATCGCGTTTGACGTATTCGCTGCACTTGTAACGCTTTACGTCAGTTAGTTGCCACTATCAATTTGCGTCGAGCATTGAACCAATCGTTTCGTCGTAAGTCCACGCGGCGCAATAAGCCTTCCCATTACACGACGAAAGGGCAAGAATCCAGTCAAGTCGGGGCGACACGATTCGAACGTGCGACCTCCTGCTCCCAAAGCACAACCAAAACCCTGAGTTTCACCCGTTTTTCTCAGCGTTTCAGCACAATATAGCATCAATTCTGGGTGTCGCAAGTCATTGCACTTATTGCAGGGTTTTTGGCGGTAGTGCGCACGATGCTTGAACGCAAAACGGTAGATACTGTTTTGGCATCGCGTCGGGATGAAGTGGTGAAATCGCTTGCGAGCGACCGCTATCGACAGAACGAGCGTGAGTGCCTTTCTACGCTCCCTGAAAAGCGTCTGACGTGCGATAGACACCTTCGGCAGTCGCGGCCGCTGGACGAGATCGTAAGCGAGAACTGCAATCTCGCGTTCAGCGCTCAGTGGACGCCATCATTGCGGCGATGGTGGCTTCTGTAGCCGCTTCGCAGGGTCTCCCGCGAAATCGTGAACCACTCAAGCGCCGGTGGGATCTCGAACCGCGCCGCCGTCAAGGATCGAACGATCGCCGCAACTCCTTATGGTTGGCACTACTCCACCCACCGTGTCAAGAAACAAAAAAACCCCGACGAGTCTGTAATCTCGTCGGGGGCGATCGAAACGAGGCTGTTCGCCTGAGTCCCGAGTGACATTCGGATTCTACCGCGAGTCAGCCGTAGAAGCAAAGGCCGATTCGATGACCAACGTACGTTCACACGAGCCGGTTACGTGGCATTCACCGCGATGCCAAACATCTGCTTGACGAATCGCGGCCTAGGTATGAAGACGAGAGCGGACGAGCTGGCCAGCTTCGACCAAGAGCGGTCATGATGGCTGGCGTTACGAATCCACTTTGGAAGTTCGAAGACCTGTACGACAACGAATGCCGCTATGAGTTGCGAGCAATGTGCTTGACCTCCGCGCTTTTCGTGTGGTAGAAACGATCTCGCTGGATACACAAGGAGCCGTCGATGTCTCAGGACTCGGCGGCTCCCGTCCTTTCTGTTTGCCAAAACAGCACGACTTTTTGTAAACTGTTTGGCAGTTGGAAGATTGGTCAACAAGGACGAAGAGTGTATCCAGCAAATACCCTCTGACCCTTCTGGTCAAACTTCTCCTTCGGATGCCTGTTTGGATTTGCATGCGCACAGTGGTGTGCGAGGAGAGTTTTATGACACCTGATGAGACTTTCGAGAGTTGGCTGGAGGGTTATCGCCAGAAGCTGAAGGCGATGGATTGGGAACAGATGCTTGAGGAGTGCCTCCTGAAACACGGGTGCGCCCCGGAGCAACTAGGTGATCTGGAACTGGTCGTCGAAGAATTGACCGCACGTCTTCGCGCGACATGGGAGGCTGGGAAAATACGTCACGCAGAAGCTCACTCCCAGGATTAGCCGCGATAAACTCTTCGAGTTCTTCGTTATGCGCAGTGACGTGTTTTTGAATCAGTCCAACGACCACGTCGTCGCTATCCACGTCTAGTTTCAGTAAGTCCGCAAATGTTTTCGGAACTGGTGAACCGACAACGCCTCGTGTCGGTAACTGTTGGGTGGCAGTTGACATGGGTTTGTACTCAAGAAAGAGCGTGATGCGAAACCATGTCACTCGGGGTCGCGAACAGCTTTCGCCATTTTACCAAGCGATTCAAATTAGGGCACTACACGGCGAAGAATTTCCTTGCAACCCGATTCTCAGTCGCTTAGATTTAGTCTGCCTGCCCGGCACCAGTGCCTTGAGCCCCTCGCGTCGTTATGGCGTTTGAGGGGCTCGGCTTTTCTTGAAACTGGTTTGCGAAGTTTGGGGGCTAACGAGGAATCAGAGTCGACACGGTATCAGTCCCCGATTCTGCCGCCGCTGGGATCTCGACGACGAGACGTTGGAAGCCAGCCCGAACGCGACTAATCGGCTTCCCCATTGCACGCTGTGAGCCACGAACTTCACTCCCAGCGTCGTGATCACTGAGGGCTCGCGTAGCGATATTGGCCCTTGTCTGTGTGACGTGCGTTCCCACTCTGGGCTGCGTCGAGCTAATCGGCTGCCTTCGCTCTTCGAATTGCGAAGTCGACAAGCTCCTGGCAATGAAAGAAGCCTGGCCAAAAGTTGTGACCCTGTCCTTCGACGACAACCAGTTCGACAGCATCTCCGGCGTTGGCTTGTTCGTAATGCTCGAAAAGCGTCGCCGAGTTTTCCTTCAGCGGCACGACGTTGTCGGCGTCACCATGAATGATGAACACGGGGACTTTCGCTTTGGCCAGAACATTGATCCGCGCAATGGGATTGTGCTCGTCGAGCTGAGCCGCCAGTTCGTCCGGCTTCAGTCCGTAAGCCGGCGCGGCTCGGTTCAATCCCGGATAAGTCCGCAAATCGAACACCGGATAAATGCCCGCAATTCCAGCCACTTTGTCCACATTGTGAATCGCCCAACTGCTGACCCATAGTCCGCCGCGACTGCGTCCCAGCAGACAGGGCTTGGCGGCGAAGCCACGGTTCTCGGTTAATTCGTGATACAGGGCCGTGAAATGCTTCTGGCCCGCTGGACTGCCGTACGCTTCGGCGACGTCGATACCTGCCACGGCGACGCCAGCCGCGACGAACCGTTCGTGCATCCATTTTTCATGGCTGTCGGGATATGGCGGCAGTGTGGGAGCGTACATGATCCACGGTTGCGGCTTCTGTCGTTTTTCCTCCGGTGGCCACAGAATGAACGCTGGCCGACCGTCCACCAAAAACGACTCGCCGGGCAGGATTAGGGTTTTTACGGGGGCGGCAGCCGATTTGTCTTCGGCGATGACTTGCTCGACAATGCAAATCGACAGCGATGCCGCGGCACAAATCAGACGCGTGATGTTGTGGTTCATCATTCAGTTGTCTCTCCAAGTTGCTTGTGCTCAGCGCGATTCACCACCGTTTGCTCAACCGCTTACTTTAATATGACCGTCCGCCGAGCGACCGCGACAACCCGAGCAGGTAGTGTCCTATTGGCGCGTGCCGAGTTTTGCGGCTCGGCCATCATCGGGTAGAATCGGCGACACGGGTAGGCGGGTAGCTCCCGCCGCTTGGCCCCCGCGCGACCGTGACATTCTCCAAGCACGGCGCGCCGGGACCGGCCCGGCTTGGAGAAGAACTACTTGGGCAATCATAGACTTAGCGCTGCCGTTGCTGCCCTACAGTCAAAAAGCAGCGCTGATGGTGTTTACAACCACAAGTCATTCATTGACGCTGCGGGGGTGTTTATTGAAGCGTTGCGCGAAGCACATCACGGGAAAGCGTTGCTTGACGAGTGGGGAATGTTAATCTCGAACAGCACTTCATCGGAAGAGTACCGTAGGTCATGGGAAACCGGCGTTCGCCGCTGCCTGAAGCTGATGCCATCGCCGTCGATTTTTGTAAACGCCGACAACGTCCAAGGCGGACAAACATTAACGGTCGAAATCGTCGACTCAGTAATGCGTCTTCGTCGCCAGAAAAGACGACTAGTCTGGGAGGTGGACCTTGAACATCTTTCCGGTGGCGTAGAGTCCGTGCTTGCAGATAGCGGCAGGTCGCTTGACCAACAGGCTCGCACCGATCTCTCGCAATGGTGGGATGCTGCTTACAAAATACTCAGCCGCGCGAGGCTCATTCACGCCGATGGCTGTTTCCTTCTGAAATCGATGTCAGATGGAGGCTATCAGTCTCTAGGCAGGATAATGCTTTCGTGTGAATTGACCGGGATCTACAACGCAGATTGCGTTCTTCTGGCAGCGAAGTCGATTGTAGACCAATTGCCGGAATGGCAGGACGCCGCGAAAGACAGAGAGCGAAAGCGATGGGAGGAGATGGGAAGCAAAGCGGCCGAAGAGGATTTAGCAGCCGGATTAGACGATGACGATCCCTCCGAGACTGAATCATCTAATCGAGGCCGGAAAGAAAACCCTGAGCGGGACGAGCGAATACTACAGGATGTCGAGTCCGGCTTGTACACGATGGAGCAGGTCGGCAAGCGATTCGACGGTATCAGTCGAAGCGCCGTATCAAAAGCCGCGAAACGGGCGCGCGAACGACGTGAAAGTTGTTGAATTAATTCAGACACCAATTAATTCAACACAGCGTTCTCAAGAATTCTTTCTAACGTAACACGTTCTATCTCTGTGTGTTACGAGCCGTCCCAAAAGATTTTCTGTTGAATCAATTCGTGTCTCGGCGAGATTCAATGAATCACGCTTACAACTGGGCCAGACACGAAAGGAGGTCGCACAAATGAGAATACCGGGAAGCGTCACTGAAGCCCCCGTCACCGGTCGGTGAGGCGCAAAGCACAGCCCCGATGTTTTCTTCGTTTGGCAGCGGAGAACATCGGGGCTAGGTGGCTTCTTTGGGCCTGCCAAGTGGAACCGAGCGTCTTATACCCGCGTGGTTTCGGCTGCAACGTCGACAGGTCCACTAATCATACGTGAGGCTCACCGGAATACAATCGCTAATCGGATAGTACCCACTGCTGGCAGACTCGATATCCGGACAAGAGCGGCAAGGCGGGTCAGAAGCGACCGAGTGCCGCTATGCTGGCAAAACTGACGGGCCACGTTTGGAGCTTCGATGAGCTGTTCGATGAAGTGCTGGCCGTCTAACAAAACTGAAATCGAAAGCGCCGGACTCCTCGTGCATGAAGACGAGGAGTCCGTTTCTATCGCGCTCGACTCGTATGTCGATGACGCCACCTATCGGTATATCGAGCACATCCCCAAGGTGAACGTTATCGAATTGCGCCGACTCTCGGTCGCCGGAACGCTTTAGCCGCGCACTACAGCGTTAGGACACTACCATCGTTCGGTGCCCGGATTGAAAACGGCGTTCGATTGTTGGTACAATCAAGCCACCTCGGCAAGGTTTCTGCCCCACCTCGCCGAGACAGGCCCATCGAGGTTTCTGCCCCACCTCGTCGGGCCGATTTTATTTCTTGGCGTTCGCATCTTTGGTGCTGTAGACTGCTCGCTGTTTCCCGTGGCTATCTACTCGAACCCTTTCAGTTCTAACTTGTCCAAGAGATCAACATCCAATCGTTGCCTATCGCTCTGCATTGATGCCAAATGACACGATCCTCAGACATGTCCGAATACAAGGCTGGCTTTCTTTTCGCGACGCCACCGAGTCACCAATACGATGAACAGATGGCTTGCGTCGGAACCAACGGCGGGCCATATGGATTTGATGATTTTGCGTTCGGATATTTTGACGCTGCCCGTCGGCTTCGCGCTTCGATCGACGAAGACTCTTCGTTGATTGATGTCCTACTCTATCCACTGGCGTTTCTTTATCGCCAAGGCTTGGAGCTGTCTATAAAGCATCTGATCTACTTCCTGTCGCCGTGCTACGGCGGTGCCGCACCAAAATTAACACATGGTCTTGTCGACAATTGGAAAACGGCCCGACAACTACTTGAACGTCACGCCGTCGACAATCCTTACGGAGAACTTGATCCAGCGCAATTGGATGGCGTTGAATTGCTGGTCAATGATTTCGAGGGTTTTGATTCAGATAGTCTTGTGTTTCGCTATCCCGCGGATAAAGCTGGCGGAATATACATCACCGGGTTCTCACGAATCGATGTTGCACAACTCAACAACCTCATGACAGTTGCCGTGGATTGGTTCGATTCCGTGCTGGTGGGAACTCGTGAAGATATGATCGAGTAAGAACGCAGACAATTAACTAGCAAGGCTTTGACTTCGCGAGTCGTCGCTTGCGTCCATCCAACGCGAGCCAAACGAGGAACGCAAACGCGAGTTGTCCGAACAGTTGGAAGCGTACAAACCCGACGTGTCGCCGCTGTTGAACGGCATTAGTAGCGCGGTCGACCGGATGCGGCTCAAGTATCTTCGGGCGGGCGGGATGTTGCAGCGCGAGGCGGCTTGAATTCTTGTATACCAGGTGGAGAGCTTTCCATGCCATTAGAAGGCAATCTCAGTCGCAAACGTCACGAACTAAAGCAGGTGCGACGATGCAAGGCAATGCTGGAATCGAAACGTTCAGGTGCGATGTTCGGGACTGTCTACTTAATGGAGATGTTAAAAAGAGTTCGCAAGCCTCTCAACATTCTTTACGTTTCTTCGCCGGACTGCCCGTACAAGATAGGTGCGACCAAAGACATCAAATCGCGAAGTAGGAAACTCTGGAACCGGAAACGGCTAGTGTTGCGAGCCAGGTACGCCACAACAGTACCGTTCCTCTTGGAGAGCGCGCTCCACCGCCACTTTGACGAATTCCGCGTGAGGAAAAAGGATCCGAGATGCGAGGGCGAGAGAAAGAATGAACGAGGCGAGTTGTTCAGACTGCCTCCAGAAGAGGCCGAAGACTTCAAAACAACCGTGGCGAAAGTCGAGCAATGGGTGCTAGTCGCCGAGGAATCCCGCCTCGAATTGGAAATCCTTCGGCTGGAAGCCGCCGTCGCACGCACAGCATAGCCGGGTCGATGAGTTTGAAGCGAGCATTGTACGCACCTACCTTCAGTCAGGCTGAGCCTGGGGCGCTGCGATAGGTAGGTGCATTGCTGCCCGACGCAAACGTCCCTTGGCTCAATTGGAAGTCCTTCACGGAGCGACCGCTACGGACACCCGACTCGCACCAATAACTTCGTGACTCTGCGGAGCCGAGAACTTCGCGATGAGTGAGCCACGCAGCGATGCCTTGGCAATAATCTCGCCCTTTCTGGAACGGCTTGACTTGTTCGCAAGTTGCGAACATAATTGAAGTGTCAGGCGGAGAGCTGGCGATACCATCTTGGGGGGGACCGAATGCACATTTTCGCGAAACCGCGTATCAGCGCCGCGATCCAGATGTATCCCAAGGCAAAGACGTGGCTAAACGCGTGGTGGGCGCGAGCCT
>CAUJKL010000325.1 GCA_963204995.1 Planctomycetota bacterium
GTCGGCGATTTGTAAGCGTTGCGATCAAGTGACCGCTTTCAGTTCGGATCAATGGGTGAAGGTGGTGTAGCATCGCGCGACGCGGTCTTCATGCGTCGAAGTCCCAATTCAACGAATATGGTTCGAAGGGGCGCGATAAACAACACGAAAATGGCAGAACTAAAGAGCAAGTAGCCGCCGATTCGAGGTTCGATCAACATGAAGATCAGGGCGCAAGCCACAGCGATTCCTAGTGTTGCCATTGTCATCAAATGACGCGTGTTTTTCTCGCGTCGAGTTGCCAGCGACGATCGTCGAATCCCGCCAGTTCGCATCCGATAGGTGATGATCACTACGGTCGCAAGCAGAAAGAAACCAAGCATGACGTAGGCAAGTAGGCTGGCGAGAGATTGTTCATTCATCCGGATTCGCCTTTCAAGGTTAGAGTAGCCGCCGAACGACCGGGCTCACGGGAAGCGAGGAATTGGCATCAGGACCGACTGCGCCGAGCCCTCCCGTTCATCCCATGGTTCTGTCCGGCAATGGCGAACCGGCCATCGCCGGGGAAGTTTGACAATCTTAGACTATAGGCGTTTCGATTGCGTTTCAACACCTTTCCCTTCGTCCGAGCTTCGAAGATCTGTGATGAGGCAGTTTTGATAATGGAGCAACCGAAACAGTTTGTAGTAGCCGAACCGTCCCATCCCGATCATGAATGTCGCGAATGCGAAAGGGGCAAAGATGGCAAAGTTCGTGAAGCCCCACATCAACGATACGTTCGCCGTTACGAATAGCACCGCCGACAATGCCCAAAACGGGTATGCTATCCTTCGTTGCGGTTCAAGGTCAGCAATCGCAAGAATACGATCAAGGCGGGCCTGTTCGTCCGGTGTTATCGAGAGCGACCGGATCATGGGATCGGTTCCTGTGGACAGAACGAAGTAATTCTGCGGTCGCCACTTGGCGACCGATGGGTGTTATGTGGCCGATCCGGGCGGTAGTAAGCCCCGTCAAATTGCTGTAGGAGTTTACCTTGTTTGGTAAGTGCTTGCAAACATTTAGATCGTGTTTGCCTTACTCGAGGTTGCGTGTTATGCACACCGCAGAACACGCACCTTGGAATTCCGCGCCCTGAAACAAACCTCGAGCGCCGCAAGTTGCGCAGTCGCAACAGCGAGCGTGCCTAGCACCAAATGGAAAACGCGATGATTGGCGATCACATTGAGGCTTTACGGAATGCCACGGGCTCGCCCCGTGGATCGTTACGTTTCTCGCTAACGCACGCGAACCGCCGGATACATAATGCCACGGGCTTGCCCCGTGGATTCTTACGTTCGTCGCTCGGAAAAGCGAGTGCGAGCAACAAGCGTGAAGCACCATGGGACAAGCCCGTGGCATGTATTGTGTGTGCCGCCCGTTCTTTAGCAACGATCGCAACGATCCACGGGGCGAGCCCGTGGCATTCGCCAAACCGTAAAGTGTCAAAGCGAACCTCAACTGCCATGTTTTCCATTTGGTGCTAGGTGGAGATGGAAGGGTCGCTGTTTGAGATGACGGTGATCAAACTATTTGCCGTGCACCAGCAGCTCCAGGCGAAGCAGCCGACCCGCAGGCGCTGAGTTTTCGCCGAGTCTCTCCGCCGGTACGTTGCACGCTTCAACATCTTCACTACCGTCCCGCTCACACTTCCGACTTCAAGACATTACTGCGCGGCCCGACGCTTGACGAGTACGAGTCGTTGTAGGGTGGGTCGCGACCCAGCCTACACAGCTGTTCGAAGACGTTAGAGTTGTTTACCGGCACGGACAAGTACGGGTTCGCCGAGCGGCGACGGCATTGCGAATTGACCGAGCGCGAGGCCGGCGATTTTGTGATGTTGGACCTGCCAACTTGGTCGGGAACGGCGGAGTTGGCGGCGCTGTCGCGAGCGATGGGCGGTTATCACATTCCCATCGATAACACTGTCGGACTCGAGGCCGGACGGAAACTCGCGGTCTGGAGCTGGCCGAAGTACCAGGAGTATTTTAACGGGACGGCAAAGGTCCGAGATTAGTCGCGATTCGCCTCAGTTCGGATAGCACTCACGAACGAGAACGACGTTGCAAATTTCTTCGATTCGCCCACCAGCGATTACACGACGACGATCGAGCGTTGCTTTCCTCGGTCGTCGATTGCCCCTGGCGCTATGTAGTTGGGCGACCTTCCTGACCGCCGAGGCAACGCTACGGCACAACGTTGGTGAGATGGGGACGAGATACCACATTGCTGTGGCTGCGTGGATCGTAAGCTATCTGCCTAACGACCGGGATCACGGCGACCGAGGACTAAAGTCTGAGTTCAGAACCGACTGCGCCGACGTCTCCCGTGCATCCGATAGTCCTGTCGTGTCTATTTTTTTGTGTACAGCGTGGCCTTGTCGGTGAAACTGTGAACGACCGAGGATGTTGGACCCGTCGATATCAGCAAGTCACCTTGAGTCGTCGAATAAACATTTGCGACGAGGGATCCAGCATCTGGGATCAGTGCATCCATCCCGCTATGCCAGCAATGGCGAAAAACATTGTCGAGCATGTGACGTCCCATTTCGTGAACGGCGTAATCAGTTGTCGCTTCACCATCATTGATCGGTAACAGTTTTGGCTGGTCCACTGGATTGAGGCGGAGCATCGCCGCGCGAAACACACCTTTGATCGCGTCTCCGTCTGCGGGAGCAAATTCATAGTCGCCCTTTCCGATCAGCATTGCACCCGTGATTCCCGGTTGGCAGCGAATCGGAATGACAATCATGTTGGAACCGGTCAACTTGAGATCGTTTAATTCGATGGACAGATTCGCGATCGTGTGAACATCGTCCGCCTGAAAGGTGATTGGATACGACTTCGGGGTTTCTTGTGCGACCAGCGGTGCTGCGACAACAAGAAGTGCTGCGACTCCGGCAACGTGGACGATTACATTTCGCTTCATGGCTTTTTCTCCGTTGGCTAGTGTGGTGAGCGACAGAACGAAGTAATTCTGCGGTCGCCACTTGGCGACCGATGGGTGTTATGTGGCCGATCTGGGCGGTATAAGCCCCGTCAAATTGCTGTAGGAGTTTATCTTGTTTGGTGAGTGCTTGCAAACATTTAGATCGTGTTTGCCTTACCCGAGTCGTTGTAGACTGGGTCGCGACCCAGCCTACACAGCTGCGCGGCGCGGCGCTTGACGAGTACGAGCGCAGGAGCTCGAAGTCCGTCCGTTACAAACCGCAGGAGAAAGACAAACCATCATGCGGAGTGCCCAAGGTTTCAAGAGTCGACGACCAGGTTAACCCGGCGGCCGCCGTCCTACTTGCACTCCGTCCGATCGGGTTGAACCGCTTGTTCGGCGACAATCACTTACCAGTTGTTCCAAGCGAGCTACGCGATTCAAAACGAGCGATTTCCTCTTTCAACTGATTGATCAGCCGCTTAAGCGATCTCATGCTCAATTCGCGAACGTGTTCGTCGCCACTTTTTTCTCGCTTGTTGGCTTCATAACGATCTTCGAGTAATCGAAGCTTTTCACGAGTCGCGTTAAGCTCACGCTGACTTTGCAGACTCATAGAACTAGCCGAATGGATACCGGGCGGCAAGTATCCATGTTCGTCGAACGGCGGAATCATCATTGCTCCGTGTTTCTTTGTACGCCCGGGATCTCGTCGCCGAAACGTTAAAGGTCACCGGGCGGCGACGAGAGATTCTCAACTTCAAATTCGCCCGACTTCACGGCTCCGGCGCACCGTTTTCGTCGTGGTTTGAAGCGTGGACGATCTGACTGCTGTTCTTCGGCTTGGAGCCGATCAACCAGTGCATCAAGTGTCCCACCAGCGTCCGCGAGCAGGCGTTCGCGGACCGCATGCAGTTCATCAAGAATTGGATTCTTCGTCATCGTCGCCTCCGGCAAGGAATTCAGCAGGCGTACAAATCAGCAACTGCCCAAACCCGTGATCGTCCAATAGCCGATAAACACGGGGTAGCTCATGGGCGTTTGCAATGTGCTTGCAATTCAATGTCAGCAGATATTGTAATCCCGCGACTGCCGCAGCGGCAACGTGAAGTGCGTCAGCAGCCGCCTTTGGCGGCATAATCGATGCGGACACAATCGCATGGGCCAATGCCCGGACGTCATCATCGATCGGAACCGTTGGCACACCATCGAGCAGTTTCAAGCGGTCTGCCGCAGCTGATGGATCACCCGCCGATGCCTCGTCAATGACAAGCTGCGAGGTAACAAGTTCGAAGTTAGGTCGTTCGGTCGACCACCAAGTCCGCGCCTGATGTTGGATTGCAGCAATCTGGATGTCCGAACTCGGCCATGCGGTTGCGTGACTGACGATGGATGTTTCGATGTAAATCGTATCCATTCCAGGATTGTATCAGGACGCTGTCAGGTAAGCGACAAGGCGGGATTCGAACCCGCAAAGAGGCATTACTGCCTCCCTGTCCGTGTAGACCCCAGACCTCGACCGCATGAGGCGGATGGCCTTCCACTCGCCCTCGCG
>CAUJKL010000326.1 GCA_963204995.1 Planctomycetota bacterium
GCGCTCGCGAGATCAGCAACGCTCTCTCGGCCCACGCCGCCGACGCAGTGTCGAACGATCGCGATGTTTCGGCATTCTTGTATGTGTGGGGACAATTCTTGGATCACGACATCGATCTAACGACGACACCCAGCGAAGGTGGCGAGTCGTTCAATATCGAGGTGCCCGCTGGCGACGAGTTCTTCGATCCTAACGGAACCGCTGACCAAGTGATGCCATTCACACGCTCCAACTTCGATGACAGTACTGGCACCGACTCGTCGAATCCGCGGCAGCAGACAACCGAGATCACCGCGTGGGTCGATGGATCGCAGATCTACGGATCGGATGCCGAGACCGCCGCAAGCCTGCGCGAGTTTGTTGGCGGTCGCATGTTGATTGGCGATGACGGTTTGCTGCCGACGGACGAAACCGGCAGCTTCATCGCTGGCGACATTCGAGCCAACGAGAACCTGGAGTTAACTTCGATGCACACGCTGTTCGTCCGCGAGCATAACTACTGGGCAGACAAGATCGCAGCAAAGAATCCCGATCTCTCCGATGAGGCGATCTTCCAGCAGGCGCGCTCGATTGTCATCGCAGAGATCCAGTCGATTACTTACAACGAGTTCTTGCCGTCGCTACTCGGTCGCGATGCGTTGTCGAAATACCGAGGTTACGACTCGACGGTCAATCCGACAATCGCGAACGAGTTTTCTACGGCCGCGTATCGCTTCGGTCATAGCACGATCAATGAAGACGTCGAATTCTTCGGCAACGACGGACGAGCCGTGCGGGACGAGGTCGAGTTGCGCGAAGCCTTCTTCAATCCGGCGCTGTTGCAGGAAACGGGAATCGATTCGATCCTGAAGTATGTTGCGTCAACGCACGCCGAGGAGATCGATTTGCAAGTCGTCGATAGCTTACGAAACTTCTTATTCGGTGCGCCGGGGCAGGGCGGGCTCGATCTGGCATCGCTGAATATCCAACGTGGACGCGATCATGGTCTTGCCGATTACAACTCGGTACGCGAAGCCTATGGTCTGCCCCGCGTCGAGAGCTTCGACGAGATGACATCCAATCCTGAGATTCAACAAACGCTAGCCGACCTCTACGGCTCGGTGGATAACATCGACTTGTGGGTTGGTGGGTTGGCGGAAGATCATATCGCTGGTAGTTCGATGGGCGAAACTTTCCAACGCATCGTCACCGACCAGTTCGAGCGTTTACGCGACGGCGATCGCTTGTGGTATGAAAACGTATTTTCTGGGCGTGAGCTTCGCCAGATCGATCAGACTCAGTTGTCGGACATCATCCAGCGAAATACGACCATCTCGAACCTGCAAGATAACGTTTTCTTCTTCCGCGCGGCAGTTCAAGGACAGGTCTTTGCCGACGGGAACGAGAACGGTGCGTTCGATCGTCGTGAGCGTGGCGTCGCTGGCGTCACCGTCGAACTGCTCGACGACCAGGGCGACGTCGTGGCGACGACCCAGACCGATCGCAACGGCAACTATCGCTTCAACGATTTTCGTGAGACGGGCGACTATCAGGTGCGAGTCGCAAGTTCCACGGAGGTGCAACTCACGTCGGACGAGTTGCTCGATGCCCTCATCTCGCGCGGTAACGAGCGCGTCCGAGGCTTGAATTTCGGTGTGAGTTTGCTGGATCAACTCGCCGCAGACAACGCAACGTCGAACGATCGCGATCGAAGAACTCGTCAAACGGCGAGCGTGGATGCGCTGTTCGGTAGCGAGCATCCGTTCGCGTGACGCCCGACTCGGGGCGTGTGCTTCTGTAGGAAAAAGATCTGGGCCGTTTACGGTCCTTTCGCGGTGCCGTCGATCGTCGAATGCGATCGGCTTGAACGACCGAGCAGGAACGACATGCCAGCGCCCTGTCGTCGGGCTGGACAATTCGTTTTAATGGCTTGCGATGCGTCCGAAGGCCGACCGGCAGCCGGCGCACGCTCGTGTCCGCCTCTGTCGCTTTGTTGTTGTGACCGCATGCAGCCGCTTCACGTCCTGCAAGAATACTTCCGCTACGAAAAGTTTCGCGGGCAGCAACTGTCGGTGATCGAGCATGTACTCGCTGGCAACCATGCGCTTGTCATCATGCCAACTGGGATGGGCAAATCGCTGTGCTATCAGATCCCGGCCATCTTAGCCGCAACGACGCGCGACATCGCGAATCCCTTGACGCTAGTGATTTCGCCGCTGATTGCGTTGATGAAGGACCAAGTCGACTCGCTCCGAGCGCGAAACATTCCGGCGACTTTCATTAACTCGTCGCTGACCCGTCAGATTCGCGAACAGCGATATGCCGAAGTGGGCCGAGGCGACTATGCGTTGCTGTACGTGACACCCGAGCGGTTTCGCAAACCGGATTTTCTTGAAGTGATGCGGCGGCGGAATGTCCGATTGTTGGCGGTCGATGAAGCTCATTGTATCAGCGAGTGGGGGCACGATTTTCGTCCGGATTACACGCGATTGGGCGACATCCGCGAAACGCTCGGCAATCCGACGACGATTGCGCTGACGGCGACCGCGACGCCAGACGTCCAGCGCGACATTGTGCAACAGCTGAATCTGCGCGAAGCAGATGTCCGGCTCTTTCACGAGGGAATCGATCGGCCCAACTTGAGTCTCGATGTCGTTGCTGCCTGGGACGATGACGAAAAGCTCGAGCACATCCTGCGTATTCGTGACGAGCATCCGGGCACCGGCATCGTGTACTTCACGTTAATCAAGACGTTAATGCGGTTCAGCGACAAGCTGTGGGAGTTGGAGATTCCGCACCTTGTCTATCACGGAGATCTGGAGCGACGGCAGCGCAGACGAACTCAGGAACAATTCATGAACGAGCCCGAACATCTGGTGCTGGCGACGAACGCCTTCGGCATGGGGATCGACAAAGAAGACATCCGCTTCGTGACCCACGCCGATGTGCCGGGTTCAATGGAATCTTATTATCAAGAGATCGGACGAGCGGGCCGGGACGGAATGCCGTCGCAGTGCGTGTTGCTGTACGACCAACGCGACCTGGTGACGCAAATGGAATTCATGCGGTGGAGCAACCCGGACGCGGAGTTTTACGAGCGTGTTTATGACTTCCTGTCGCATGAGCTGGAACAAGTACACGCCTTTGGCATCGATTGGCTGCGGGAGCGACTGCATCATCGGAACAAGCACGATCGTCGGCTTGAATCCGCACTCGCGATGCTCGATCGCTATGGGGTGATCGAAGGCTCGCTCTCGCCGTTGGAAATCGAAGTCATTGCGCCGTTGCCAGCCGCGCTACGCGATCAGTCGCGACTGGACGACAAACTCAAGAGAGATCAACAAAAGCTCTACTCGCTAGTTCAGTACGTCAAGCACGAAGGCGATCGCAAGGCCTTCATTCACGAGTACTTTGGCTTGCCGTACTGCCCGCAGTGAAACGCGGGTGGTGGTGGCTGGGGTTGAGGCTCGGCGAAACCCCGGCGCGATGGGATTGAGTTGACATCCAGAACAGTCTTGCCACAGCAACAGTGATTCTCGCTTCTGGCCGTGGCGTCGCAAAGCCTCCGTCACAGCCACCCGACCACCCGACCTACACGCGACCACCAAACATTGAATGACTTGCGTATTACATGTCACACCAATCGCTGAGAATTGGATCGGGTTGTAAGGCACAAAAGCCATCTCCTTCAAACCAGGAGGCGCTAGACCATTTCCAATCGCGAGCACGGGTCACGAGTTTTCGCCGCACCGGGTTCAGATGGATGTATTCGATCACTTGCCAAAGGGCCGAAGGTTCGTCGATGTTCTCGTCAAAGCCGCCACCGGATTGCCAAAAGAGTCGTTCGGTCCGTTGGCCGCGTTTTCGCGTCACGCGGACGAGCCAGGCTGGCGAATGCTGTTCCAAATACTTGATCGCCTTTCGGCCGACAGGTTCCTTGATGGCCCTGCGAATCTTGGCGATGTCGTACTGCTTGCGGCGCGGCCAGACGACAAGATGCACATGCTCGGGCATGAATACATAAGCCCAAACGGCAAAATCAAAATCTTGGCGAGCGGTCTCGATGGATTCAGCGAGCCACTCGCATGTGCGTTCGGCTTGAAGAAACGGATAACGGTGGTAGCAGGTGAACGTCAGCGCGTGGGCATGACCCGGTACGTTGTAATTGCGCCTCCGTCGTTGCCGATCACGAAAGTGCATGTGTCTTCTCCAACCACCTTCGGTCGCTGGGGCTGAGGCCCTGCAAAGCCCCGGCGCGTTGGAATTTGATAGCACGCCGGGCATAGCTTTGACAAGAGAGCAGTGCCAGGCGTTTCGGTCGGCGGTGGCTGGGGTTGAGGCTCTGCGAAACCCCGGCGCAGGCGGACTGATCTTGAGTGTGCCAAGCAATACAAACGAAACGGTATCACGCGCGCAGAGCCGTGGCGTCGCAAAGCCTCCGTCACAGCCACCCAGCCGCGCTGGCCATGCTCGATCGCTATGGGGTGATTGAAGGCTCGCTCTCGCCGTTGGAAATCGAAGTCATTGCGCCGCTGCCAGCCGCGCTACGCGATCAATCGCGACTGGACGACAAACTCAAGAGAGATCAACAAAAGCTCTACGCGCTAGTTCAGTACGTCAAGCACGAAGGCGATCGCAAGGCCTTCATTCACGAGTACTTTGGATTGCCGTACTGCCCGCACTGAATCGCGGGTAGTGCTGGCTGGGGTCGAGGCTCTGCGAAACCCCGGCGCAGTCGAACCGATCTTGAGTGTGCAAAGCAATGCAAACGAAACAGTGTCACGTGCGCAGCGACGTGGCGTCGCAAAGCCTCAGAACTCCTGATCCAGGAGCCGAGACCTCTGGGAGTCAGCGGATTCTCGACAAGGCAGCGGGAAAATAAGGTGATACCAAAATCCAATTCGTGGTCGTGG
>CAUJKL010000327.1 GCA_963204995.1 Planctomycetota bacterium
TGGTTGCTAGCGTATGGCGACACGAACGCTGTACAGTCGGTTCGCGATACGGGACGTTTCGACTTGTTACCGCCCAGGCTTTAGTCTCTTCTTGTCAGCAAGCGCTGCTTGGCCGAACTGACATGGAACTTTGGCAGACCATCGAAGCTGGGTAATTCAGCCAATCTACTCGCTCGTGGTTGCCAGCGTCCATGCCGCTCACTGGCTGGACTCCGAACTTCCGAACCTATCCGCAAATTGCTGTTCGGCTGGTGTCGCCGCGTCGCCGGTAGCGGTCAACGTGAACTGAATCCGTGTGGCTCGGTCATCTTGAACTTCCAGAATCTCTGCCATTGCGCCATTCAGGCGGATCTTATCGCCCACCACGGGCATGCGCTGGGCGCGGGCCATCAGAATGCCGGCGACCGTATCCATGTCTTCGTCGCCGAGCTCCAAGTTCATCGCTTTTTCGGCCTCCTCGATCAAGGTGCTGCCAGCCACGATGAAACGACCCGGTTCCTGCTCGGAGATGTTGGGTTCTTCGGCGTCGAATTCGTCTTCGACCGGACCAACAATCTTCTCCAGGACGTTCTCCAGCGTCACGATGCCGATGGTCGTGCCGTATTCGTCCACGACAAAGGCGAGCAGCTGATGCGTGGCCTGGAAGTGCCGCAGCACTTTGCTGATCGGCATCGACTCCGGAACCTTGCGCGCCGGACGCAGGAACTTTCTCAAGGCCACATCCTCGTCGTCGGCTAACCCCAGCAGATCCTTCAGGTGGATCACCCCGAGTACCTTGTCGAGCGAGCCATCGCACAGCGGATAACGCGTGTGTTTGGTTTGTTTCGCTAGTTTGAGGCACTCCGCGAACGAGTCGCTGACATCAAAAAAATCGACCTCGCCGCGTGGCACCATCACGCGGCGACAGATCATGTCGTCAAACTCAAACACCGCGTTCAGCAAGCGATGTTCGGAACGCGACAAGTGCCCGTGCGTGTGTGCATAGGCCAGCAGCGCTCGGATCTCGTCCTCGGTGTGAGGCGTCTCGTGGCCGGTTGCTCCGGTCAGTCCCACCAGCCGCAATAGAAACGCAGTCGTCACGTTCAAGACGGCCAGGAACGGATACAGCATGACGTAGAAGAACCTGAGCGGCGCGGCACACCACAGGATCATCGTCTCAGGACGCCGGATCGCGAAGATCTTGGGTGCTTGCTCGCCGATTACCAAGTGCAGCGCCGTGATCGCCGAGAAGGCGATGACGAAAGCGATTCCGTGGACCATTGCCTCGCTGGTGACGCCGATGCCGGTCAAGAGCGGCGTGATCAGATGAGCAAACGCAGGCTCCCCGACCCAACCTAAGCCCAGCGAAGCCATCGTAATGCCGAGCTGACAGGCCGACAGCGAAGCATCGAGCCGCATCGCGAGCCACTGTGCAGTCTTGGCAAACAGCCGCCGCTCCGCCACCATCTGCTCGATCTGACTCAAGCGAACTTTGACCAGCGCGAACTCAGCAGCAACGAAGAAACCGTTCAAGAGGACTAGCAAGATCGCAATGAAGATCTCGATAGTGTCCGTTAACCACGGAGGAATCATGTTGCTTCTTCGGAGTTAGTTCGACGTAGCGAATCAACCCACGGGCGAGTTTCGGGACGGAAGTTACAAGGTAATAGTGTATCCGCTCATTCTGCGGATGTAATACGCCATCTGGCAAGATCTAACTCGGGAACCACTTCCAGCTGATCGAGCTGGGCCGCGATCTCGATATCCCGTTCCAGGCCGATTTCGATGAGATTGCGGGCTCCGCTGCTGTTCCGCAGTGTTTCATGGAGAGGAACCTTGTTTTCGGCCAACTCTCGCGTGAATCGCGTCCAGGACTCGATGGCGATCGTCGCTTGGTCGTTGAGAGTTGCTGGAGCTCCGTCACGCAGCAGCTGTTCGGCGATCGCGCCTGCCAGCAAGACGTCCTCGCGAGTGATCTGTCGATTCGTTCCCGCACACACGATTTCGATCGTTTCTTCACCGGCGAGATGATCACAGACAGCGGAAAGATTGACGAACGCTGCCAGGACGACACGTTTGGCGTGTTCGGCCGTCTGCATGGCTCGCGTGCCGTTCGTGGTCGTAAAGATCAACGTCTTGCCGCCGATGGTGGCTGCGGTGTACTCCGCTGGCGAATTTCCAAAGTTAAAACCTTCGATGCGATTCCCACCTCGTTCCCCGCCAAGTACTGCATTGTCGCCCAGTCGCGACTGAAGTTCGCGCGCCTCGTCGACTGTGAGGCAAGGAATGACGCTTGTTGCACCTGCCGCCAACGCAAAGGCAATCGTCGTCGTCGCCCGCAGGACATCAATTACCACGACGGTCTTGCCGGTTAGCTGCCCGTCGTCGACAAGCTCGGGAAGGAAATGAACGTGTACTGTGTGCATGTTGCTCCGTTCTCGCGACCAATGCGACCGCGACTATCGTAACAAATAGTCAAAGGCGCGATCAGGGAGGTGGCCGGTCAATCGTGTGCTTGCGGCCTTTGTTCGGCACCAAATGGAAAACATGGCATTTGAGGTGCGCTTGGACACTTTACGGTTTGGCGAATGCCACGGGCTCGCCCCGTGGATCGTTGCGATCGTTGCTAAAGAACGGGCACCACACACACTACATGCCACGGGCTTGCCCCGTGGTACTTTACGCTTGTCGCTTGCACTCACTTTTCCGAGCGACGAACTTAAGAATCCACGGGGCAAGCCCGTGGCATTTGTATCCGGCGGTTCGCGTGTGTGTAGCGAGAAACGTAACGATCCACGGGGCGAGGCGGTGGCATTCCGCAGTCGTACTCATCGGCGGCTCGATTCGATTGAGTTACGCACCGATCGTGGCCCATCAGTTAGCCAACCAAGCGACGATCGGAACGTGAGGGGGTCGCGAGTCTTTTTCGGCGATACGATCATCAATTGGAAGGCGTATTCGCCGAAAAAGACTCCCGACTCCTTCGCCTCACACGTCACCGGCATGTTTCTTGCGCGGCGGGATTGGGAAGCGGTATCGTTGCAGAAATCCGTAGGATGGACGCCTCGTCCGTCCGATGAACCATTCGGCTCCCCGGTCGGACGGGGCGTCCAACCTACCTGGGATGGCGACGCCTACAGGAACTGGCACCGTTAAGTTATCCTTGGAGTTGCGGTTACCCCGCAGTCGGGACAGCCATTGCCCGGCCAATGCGACTTTCCGAGACACGCCATGACCGCAACTGTCGATAAATCTAACGCACGCGTCCAGAAGATGTTCGGCGAGATTGCACCTAAGTACGATCTGCTGAACCATCTGCTGTCGATGAATGCAGACAAGTATTGGCGCTGGCGGACGGTCTGCCTCGCGCCGCCCGTGGGAGATACCCCGATCCTGGACGTTTGCACGGGCACCGGTGATTTGGCGTTCGCCTACTACAAGCGGACTCGCGGCGAGGTCGAAATCGTGGGGTCCGACTTCTGTCCCGAGATGCTGGCGATCGGCGATCGGAAGAAAGAGAAGTTCGGTTGCAACGGGCAAGTGACTTTTGTCGAAGCCGACTCGCAGAACTTGCCATTCGAAGATGATCGATTTCAACTCGTGACGGTCGCCTTTGGACTGAGGAACATCGCCGACACCGATCGTGGCCTTCGCGAGATGACTCGTGTTTGCCAGCCCGGCGGACGCGTGGCGGTTCTCGAGTTCTCGATGCCTGGCTGGCAGCCGTTCAAGGCGATCTACGGCTTTTACTTTTTGAAGGTGCTGCCAAAAATCGGCCAGTGGATGATGCGAAATAAGCAGGAAGCCTACAGCTATCTGCCCGAAAGCGTGGGCCAGTTTCCTTCTGGCGAGGCGCTGGTCGAACGCATGCGAGACGCCGGTTTAGTCAAGTTGCGATTTTATCCCATGACCCTTGGCATCGCGACGCTGTACGTCGGTACGAAACCGTCGAGTGAAGAAGCTTCGACGGATGAGGCGGGTGCATGAACGAGCCGATCGTTGTAGGTATCACCGGC
>CAUJKL010000328.1 GCA_963204995.1 Planctomycetota bacterium
GTCGGCAGCCCGCGCCGCGATCATCACTGTCGGAAGGGTGGTATTTCCGGAAATCAGCGTCGGCAGGATCGAGCAATCGACTACGCGAAGCCCTTCAACGCCATGAACACGAAGCTTCGCGTCAACGACCGCCATCGAGTCATTTGCCGGCCCCATCTTGGCGGTGCCAGAAGGATGGAAAATCGTGGTGCCATACTCACGACAGTAGGCAAGTACCTCGTCGTCCGACTTAACGTCAGGGCCAGGCCGGAACTCGCGCTTCATGTACTGGTTCATCGGCGTCGAGTTCGCCACCTTTCGGGCGAACTTCACGGCAGCAACAGCGAATCGCTTGTCGGTTTCAGACGAAAGATAATTTGAATGAATCGCCAATCTGTCGAAGGGATCGGCGCTTCGCAGTCGCAGCGTACCGCGAGACTCCGGCCGAAGTTGACATACCGAATAGGTGCAACCCGAGAAGGGGTGCACATTCCCTGCCGCGTGATCCGCCGACAGCGTGGCGAAGTGGAATTGCGTATCCGGCGTCTTACTTTCCTGGGGGATTACCCGGCAAAACATCCCGCCCATATTGATACCGATGGCCAGTGGGCCGGATCTATTCCAAATCCACTTGAGGCCGATCTTCGCCTTTCCGACGATCGAATTGAGCTGATCATTGATGGTAATCGGCTGGCTCACCTCGTACATGAGGCGAAACTGGAGGTGATCCTGGAGGTTCTCGCCAACCCCAGCGAGATGCTGAATGGAGCGGATACCGAGATTCGACAGGTGCTCACCATTACCGATGCCAGACACCATTAGGAGTTGTGGCGATTGAATGGCACCTGCGGTCAGAATGACTTCGCGTTTAGCTTTGACGTCTATCATTTCGCCGCTTTTGCGGTACTGAACACCAATCGCCTTTTTGCCCTCGAACAATATCCGTGCGGCTTGGGCACCAGTTACGACCGTCAGATTCGTACGGTTGCGAGCAGGCTTTAGGTAGGCAACTGCCGTCGAGCAACGAAAGCCCTGACGAGTGCTGAGTTGGAAATACCCGACCCCTTCCTGGCGGCCGTCATTGAAATCCTTTACGTGTGGAACACCGCAGGCTCCAGCCGCAGAAATGAAGGCATCAACTAGCTTGTCACCACCGGGCACCGTGGTTGCCCACATCGGCCCCCCGACACCGCGCGTTGCCGACTCGCCAAGGTCGTTGTGCTCCAGCTTCTTGAAGTAAGGCAGGCACTCATCCCAGCTCCACCCTTCATTTCCTTGGGCCGCCCAGAGGTCGTAGTCGTGTTTCTGACCACGAATGTAGATAAGTCCGTTAATCGAACTTGACCCACCCAACACTCGTCCGCGTGGCCAGTAAACCTTGCGGCCGTTAAGGTTGGGATCGGGCTCTGTCTCGAAGCCCCAGTTGTAGACCTTGTGGAACATGGTCTTCCCGTAGCCGATTGGAATGTGTATCCACGGATACCGGTCTGCTGGTCCAGCTTCGAGCAAACAGACAGAGTACTTGCCTCCTTCGCTCAGGCGATTTGCCAAGGTGCAGCCGGCTGAGCCGGCCCCTACGATCACGTAATCGAAATTGCGCATCAAGCGCTCTCCTCGTTCTTTTGTGTCGTGACCGGACTGCAAGGGAATTGCGATCCGGCCGCGCATGTGCATTAATAGGAGGCATGCAGGAATGGCTCAAGAAGAGTTCGAGTGGGAACGGGAAGGTGGACCAGAGAATCGCTTTTTGTCTCAAAAGTTGAGGTCTGAGTATCCAGATGAAGCAAACCGATATCGCTAACACGGAAGGAGAAGCACGCTACCTGCGCGTACTTCAAGTGCTTGAACTCGTCGCCGCCGCAACCCAGCCAATCACAGCTGCTCAACTTGGGATGCGGCTCAAGATCCCCAAGGCATCACTTGCCCGAATCGTGGAATCGTTGGTGGAAAACAACTACCTGATGAAGATCGCCGGGGAGCACAGCCTTGTCCCCGGTCCGCGCTTGGCCAATCTCGCACTGGGAACGATCGGCAACGGCGCGTTCAAGCGGAGTTGTAGGGCCGTACTCCGTTCACTGGTCCAGTCGCTCGGCGAAACCTGCAACCTGACCGCGTTGGATGGTGATCGTGTTATCCACATCGAGCGCGTTGAAACGCATGAGCCACTGCGATTGAATATTGAGCCTGGGTCACGTCATCCCTTGCATTGCACGGCAGGCGGAAAGCTGTTTCTAGCTCAGATGAATCTTCTGGAAAGAAATGAGTTGCTTGATCGTTTGGTGCTGACCCGAATGACTCCGCATACCCTGACCGATCGGCGTACGCTCGAAAAGGAACTCGATCGATTAAAGGAAAAAATGATCGGAGAAGACAAGGAGGAGTTTGTTCGCGGGATGGTCGGCGTTGCTGTTCCAGTACTTAACCACGAAAAGAAAATGGCAGCAGCTTTGGTTTGTCATACTGCCACGGCTCGCATGGGCCTAATCGAGTTAATGGAGTTCCTGCCAAAGATGCGGTTGGCAGCAGTTCAATTATCAGGACTGCTCATAGGCCGCGACGCAACTTAGGATTGCCGCTTGTGCCTTACACGATTTTGGTCGAGAGTTCGTGATCCAGCCAAGCTGACGTTCAAGTCATTTTGGTAGACGAATGACCGCTTACAGATTCACTGCTGCCGGACACTGAACGACTTGCCAACGTCCGTTTTGGCCGAATTCCGGGCTGTGACCATCGTCTCAAACTCGGCCTTTGCAGTCAGTCAATCAGTAGCAAGCGAAAGGCAGGAGCCGTGCACATAACGGTCATCGCGGCGTGGCGCCAGCCACCGAACCGCCTGATGCTATGCCTTTAGTCGAATTGCCACTTTCCGTCATTCGCCATACGATTCGGAAACTCCCTATTCCGGTCCTATAGAAAGTCACGCCGAGGCCCACGTGCGCAAAGAATCGATCTTCATCAGCCATGCAACGCCCCAGGACAACGACTTCGTTCGCTGGCTCGCTGCGAAGTTAGAACTGGCCGGCTACACCGTTTGGCATGATCTCGCGCGACTGAAGGGCGGAGACTATTTTTGGGACAAGATCGAGAAGGCGATCCGTGAGGAGACATTCCGGATGTTGGCCGTTGTCTCCCATAATTCCGTGGAAAAGTCAGGCGTCAAGGACGAATGGGCGCTCGGTCTGACGATGGAAAAGACGACCCCGGGGTTTGTGATTCCGCTGCGGATTGACGATTATGACTTTTCGCTCCTACCCATCGGCATCCACCGTAAAAACGTCGTCGATTTCTCCGCGGGCGGCTGGCACAAGGGCCTGACGGACCTTCTCGATACGCTGTCCGAGGCGCAGACACCGCGCACAACATCCGATCCACGCAGCGCCATGCATTGGTTGCCCGAGCTAAGGGACGGCGCAATTGTCAAAGGCAGTCTAGGCGAGAAGCTCGACTCCACGTGGTTGCGCGTGCTCTCAATGCCACCGGCCTTGGAAACGGCCCGTTTCCTTGGGAAGGAACGCCGAATCAGCGTCACGTAGGAGAACCGCCACATCCCTTGGTTTGAACATGAAGATCGGATCGTCGGCTTTGCGAAGTCGGGCGACTTGGTTTCCCTGATGTCCAAATCCGCCATGCTGGATAAATCAAACTCGATCGATCTCGAGACCTTCATCAACCGAGACGGCAAGTTCGGCGACAAGTTCGTATGGCAAAGCGATGCTCGCAAACGCGTCGTGAATCTCATGCGGCAAGCTTGGGAACTTGCGATGGAGGCGAAGGGCCTCGCGCTTGTTGAATCGGGTGGTCGGCGTGTCTATTACGTGCCACCGAAGCTGACAGGGGGGCGAGGTGCATTTGTCCCGTTCGTCGATGTGGACGGTCGCACGAGGAAGAAGGCTTTGAACGGCAGAAGCGACAAGCGAAAGGCGAACTGGAACTACGGCGTGGGGCTGGTACCGTCGTTGGATGAGCCTTGGCATATGGAGCTTCGACCGACGATCATCTTCACGGATGACAACGATCAGCCTTTCGAGATTGCTCGAGCGCAGCGACTGCGTCTCAGCTTCTGTCGCAATTGGTGGAATGATAGATGGCGTACGTTCCTGCGAGCCTTTCTTGCCCTCATAGCGGGTGGACAAACTAGCATCCAATTGGCTGTCGGTTCGGGACGGTTCTTGGTCGTCGAGGCATCGCCGATGATCTTCACATCGCCGGCCGGGCTGACGGATGGCCCACCTACTGTCGATGCTGATGTCGCCGACGAGGATGACAGCGACGCGGTTTGGGATACTGATGCCGACGGTGAGATCGACGACCAAGGAGACGTAGCATGACCGTCTCCTTCGATCTTCTTGATCTCCCTGAACCGGATCTCCTGTTCGCTCATGGGCAACGCATGGCGCATCCCAAAGACGGCCTGTTGCTGTACGGACCACTTAATGCGCCGCGAGACGCTGGCCAATTGCGAATTGGAGTCGTCGCGACAGCCGAGGGGCTCAGGCGCTACTCCACCTGTGTCGGGCGACTCGCGAAGCCCATCGAACCAAAAAAGCCGGATGATCCAAACCACACCATCTTTCCCGGATTCCAAGCCGTGTTCGGCGTCGATTGGCCGGCAACACCAGCCATCTGGCTCGAAATCGACGGCGATGAACTTGCGCGTGCCATCCGAATAGAGGATCGTCACCAAGCTGTTCATAAGGCAGTGAGCTATTACGCCGACGCAATCGTCGATCATTTGCGTCAGGCCAGTGAA
Organism: Planctomycetota bacterium; assembly: GCA_963204995.1. Classification (GTDB taxonomy): domain Bacteria; phylum Planctomycetota; class Planctomycetia; order Pirellulales; family Pirellulaceae. The sequence continues at coordinate 4,730 of CAUJKL010000328.1, forward strand.
TCGGACGTCGATCTTTGGCTCGCCGTCGTGCCGGAGGATGTGCATCGTTACTGCCGCCCGGAATCGACGGTCGAGAAGTCGCAGCGCGAAAAGCGCGACGTGCCCATGAACAAGGCCGCGGCAACCCGCCTGCTGCGCGCCCCGGGCTTGTTCGAGGACGACAACAAATGGGCCGAACTCTACTTGTATGAAATTGATTTCCATAACCAGTTGAAGGCAAGACTTCTCGAACACAAGGCTGCGGTGCAGGTGGTGCGGGAAACGACGCTGACTCCGGAAGAGTTTCGCAAGGAGAATGGGATGCCGCTGCGTGGTCTCCAGGATCCGGCTACGCTAGCATGGAACTTGGCGACCACCTGTTTTTTCAAGGCGGGTGGTAAACCGTGGCAGCTTGGCGCTTCGCGCCCCGGAGTTTGTTACGTCGGCATCGTTTTCAAGAAGGACTTGTCGTCGCCCGAACCAGGAAACGCCTGCTGCGGCGCGCAAATGTTCCTCGATTCGGGCGACGGCGTCGTGTTTCGTGGCGCTGTAGGGCCGTGGCTCACGAAGACAGATCATGATTTCCATTTGCCCAAAGATAAGGCGAAGGCGCTCATGGCGCTAGTGGTCGATGCCTACCGAAAGAATCATGGTGGCGCGGCACCTAAAGAGCTTTTCATCCACGGCAAGACCAGATTTTCCGCTGAGGAATGGGAAGGCTTCAAGGAGACGGTTCCAGCCGAGACCAACGTCGTGTGCATCCGAATTCGCGAAGATGCCACAATGAAGCTCTACCGGCATGGGACGCGGAACGTTGCCCGGGGGACCGCGTGGGCAAAGTCGGCGCGGGTCGCATATCTCTGGACAAAAGGTTTTGTTCCGCGACTTCAGACGTATGCGGGAAGGGAAGTGCCCAATCCGCTGTCCATTGAGGTCTGCCGCGGGGAGGCGGACATCCGGCAGGTGATGGCAGACATCCTAGCCCTGACGAAACTCAACTACAACGCTTGCATCTATGCCGACGGACAGCCAGTGACTTTGCGCTTTGCTGACGCGGTGGGCGAGATATTGACTGCGGCGCCAAGAAAGAACGAACTTCCGCCGCTGCCTTTTCGCTATTACATTTGAATTTCCGATAACTGGTGGCAACTGATCCTAGGTTCCTGGCGTTTCTCGGCGCGGTGCGCAAAGATTCTTCGAGACCCCAGGCTCAACTATGCGACTACTCCTGGGAGGTGTCATGAAGCTCGTCCGACTTCACTTGTCAAACTTCCGATCGTTCGGTCCCGGACCAACCACTATTGAGCTGGATGACATGACGTTCTTGCTCGGACCCCACGGAGCGGGGAAGACGGCGGTGCTCCAGGCGCTTGCCCGTATGTTTAGCCTGGATCCGACCCAGCGGCGGATTAGGCGATCCGACTTCCACGTTCCATCGGATGAGGCGCCCGAGAACGCACCGGACGAACGGGAACTGTGGATTGAAGCGGATTTCGAATTTCCCGAACTGGTTCAAGAGAACGCCGATGGAGAAGATCTCCCAGCGGTCCCCGGCAACTTCGCTCACATGCAGTTGGTTTCTGAAAATGGGCCCGTCCAGGTTCGCTTCCGACTCAGGGCAACAATCGACCAGGACGATGACCTCGAAGAGAGCTTCACCTACGTAATCAGCGAAGACGAGGATGGGGTGCCTATCGAGGAAAGTCGCGTGTCGAAGCAGGATAGGAGTGCGATCCAGGTCCACTACCTTCCCGCACGCCGCGACCCTGCGGATCACATCTCGTACTCTGCCAATGCATTGCTCGGGCGGGCGCTGCGGTCGGCGGATTGGAGTGCCGAGCGCGAGGTGATTAGTACCTTGACCGAACAAATCAGTGACGAACTCACGGACAACGAGGCCATCGGCGGGATAGCCGCCGCGCTGACCGAGCAATGGAGCGATCTGCATAAGGGGAACTACTACGCCAATCCATCGGTTTCCTTCAGCCGGAATGAGATCGAGAACCTTCTTCGCCACCTGAGCGTCGGGTTTGCGCCGGGCCACGGCGAGTCGATTGTTGACTTTGAAAGGCTCAGTGACGGTCAGCAGTCCCTCCTTTACGTTTCACTCGTGCTTGCCATGCATAGTATTGGCAGCAAGGTTTTAAGCGGTGAGCTGGCAGCAGCGTTCGACATCGACAAGTTGAGACCCGCTGTCTTTACGCTCATCGCTATTGAGGAGCCGGAGAACAGTCTCTCACCCCACTATCTCGGGCGCGTCGTCAAAACGCTGACGACGTTCGCCGAAGGACTAGACAGCCAGGCCTTGGTGGCAACGCACTCACCCTCGTTGCTGCGGCGAGTCCCACCGGAGTCTGTCCGATACCTCCGACTGAGTGCGGCGCGGACCACACTCGTGATGAGTATCGAACTCCCCGAGGATGCGTCAGCACAGAAGTTTGTCCGCGAAGGTGTCCAAGCCTTCCCGGAGCTGTACTTCTCTCGTCTTGTGGTCCTGGGTGAAGGGGATAGCGAACAGGTCGTTCTGCCGCGCCTACTTGAGGCGCGAGGTATCCTCGCTGACGATGCATCCATTTCTGTCGCGCCGCTCGGTGGCCGACACGTCAACCATCTCTGGCGGCTCCTGAACGGGCTCGGCATCCCCCATGTCACACTACTCGACTTGGATGTCGCGCGGCACCAGGGCGGATGGGGCCGCATTACCTACGCCGCCAGGAAGTTGCTGAACTACGCCGACATCGACGGCAAC
>CAUJKL010000329.1 GCA_963204995.1 Planctomycetota bacterium
ATCGGTCTGCCCGGTCCGCCACACATCCCGTTTGGTGGTCCAGCCGGTCTCCAGAAGCATGTCATTCGTAATAACACACACATGCACATGCCTGGCCCGGTCGAACAGTTCAATATCCGAGTTCGTGAGACTCCCGGCTACAGCTATCCGAAGCCACCGACTCACATGAGCATCCACGAACAACACATCCATCCGAGCTTGCCATACCGGCAGCCACACAGCGACCGAACGCAAGTCATTCCGATGAACGAAACGGGCTATTCGAGCGGCCACCTTGGCGGCGGGCACTAATCGTTCGATGAACCTGCGGAGATTGTATTGATACGAAGCGATACCCGGCAACTAAAACGTGCCGGGTATCTGCTTGTCAGAAGGAAACGAACTTGGTGGCACCGATGAACTGTGAGGATGCCATGTCCGATTCACGAGATGCGAGAGCAGTTGGTTACCCGGCCTGTCGTAGCAGAAGTCGTGAGACTTCGGTTGCAGTATGCCGCGGAATGCGAATTCCCACGAAGCCGGCTACGAAAATCTGTGCATTGCTCGCTGCGTTCGTTGTGTTCGGAGCTTTCAACGGCTCTGCACTCGCACAACCACCGATCCACTACTTCCACAATGCCAACTTGCCGCCTGGCACGGTCGCTTACGGGCAGCTACAGCGGCACATGCTGATGCGTGGATACTATCAGCCGGTCGAGGTGATGGTTCCGGACGGAGCGCAAGTTTCCGTCAATGTGGGCGGCCAATTCGACGAGCCGCATGAAGGATCCGTGCTCGCGGGCATGCAGATTGGCCCCGTCTATCAATTGAAAATCTCGAATATTCCGTACTTCGAGGGCTATGAGATTTTTCCGACGATCGAAGTGATCAATCGTCTCTACCCACCGGATGGGAAAGCTGGTCGGTTTCCAATTCCGATTCAGTTCACACAAGAGGAACTGGAACTGGCGCTCAGCGGTCGATACGTGACCCGAGTCGTCTATTTGGAAGATCACGATACCGCTTTGCCTGTCCAAGACGAACCTTCACGGCAACGCTATTTCGAGGCGGGCCCTGGCGAAGATCCGTTGCAAGTCGCCGATACACTCGGGCGACCGATGCTGATTATGCGGATGGGATCGCGAGTTCCGAGCCCCGAGGACATCGCCAATAGCGCGGCGAATCCAGCTCCTGCTATCGTCTACGAAGCACAATCCGTTCCATCGGTGATTTCTACCGACTCGGCAAACGCGATCGAACGCCCTGGATACGACGTCCCACGCGTCGAGTTTCAGCCCATCGGTCGACCGCCGCAAATTCCCTTTGTCGTACCACAATCGCCATGATCCAGAACACATTCAAAGTGATCGACAATCGTCTGCGCAACGGCTCGCTGGCCATCATTGCTGGCATATCGCTACTTTTCTGCTCTTGTCAGACGATGACACCTCACGCGTCAACGGTCGGGCAAGTGCAATACGCGCCACCGAATATCCCGGTCGCGCCTCCGTTGGTGGCTCAGCCCTATGGAATGCCAGAGGCTACTCCGACAGGTCTGCCGCCTGTGGCGAATGCCAAGCAAAATCCTGTTGCCCTCGTCAATCATGATGTACCGATCGTGGAACCTTGCTCGACTTGCGGTGGCGCTAATTGCTCGGGACGTTTTCACCGACCACCTTCCTTGCCCGAAGTGATCGGATTCAGCAACGTTCCGCCCGACGCCGCACGAGACGAGTTGTTATGCAACGGTGGCGATCGTGAAACACAGGTCGCGGTCAGGAACGATTGGTCCGTCGTCGGCTTGCATGCGGGTGACACCGTCGCGCACTACGACACGATCGGCGGGAAAACGTTCGTCGAACCCAGCAATGACATTTGCCTTTACGCTCCGCGCTTTGCCTCTGTCCGGCGAGTGTCGGGCGTCTTGTCGCACGAACAGCATCAACGGTCTGCCGGTGTCGAGCTGCCGATGCGAACCGTTCAACAGGAAGAGACGCAGTTTGCAACGACTGCCATCCAGCCTCTGCAACCGATCCGTTCGTTGTCGGTTAAAGGGCCGAATAGCTTCCGCGAACACACACGCGGTGCTGGACTCGACAACTCGGACACCGCCGTTGGCCTGGAAGGCAACCTCCAACCGTATCAAGAGTTCTCGATCATCCGCCGCGGAGTCTTCGACGATACCGAGAAAGCACGCCTCGCAACCGTCCTGCTAGCGGCCGTGGAATGGTCTCACGACGCAATGCTGCAAGTCGTGCTCGACGGCAAGATCGCTGTCGAGTTGACGAGCGACTTGGGAATGCAGGAAGTTCACACGTTCGAGCTGCCTCAAGGCAAGTCGCGGCTACGAATCGTGAAGATCGCCGACAAACAGAACGCCAAGCCGGGTGATACCGTCGACTTCACGATCCGCTTCGATAATGTCGGCGATCAGACGATCGGCAACGTCACCGTGATTGATAGCTTGAGTCGGCGACTGGAATACATCGAAGACAGCCAGGAGTGCAGTCTCAAGGCAGAATTCTTTACTCAGCCGAACGACGGCGAGTCGCTCGTCCTCCGCTGGGAAGTCACCGATCCGATGAAGGTCGGCGACGGCGGAGTCGTTCGCTTCAAGTGTCGCGTGCGATAGGTCCAAGCGTAGGCGATTGGGTCCGCTGTGGGGATCGGAGGACGAACTGGTCCGCACAGCGGACCCTACTCGACTTCCATCCAGAATCCGGCTGCCGGTTTGAGGTTGATTGTCTTCAAGGTTTTGATCGAGCGGAGCAGTTCGGTATCACGTTCAGGTTGGAAGTCGAGGCCAAGTTCCTCAAGTGGCATGTCCGCGAGCGCACCTTACGGGGTCGGGAGTCTTTTTCGGCCAAGCGACAATCCATAATCATAGCGGTTTGGCCGAAACAGACTCCCGACCCCTTCGCCGCCAGCCAAAGGTGCGCTGTCCAACTAGGAATACGATCGGTCAACGACGCCATGCGCCTTACCAAACCAGCGGAATGAGGCGCCAGCGGACTTGACCGATGTATTGCACATAGGCTGCGTTAGTCGAGATGACTCGTTCCTCGGCCAGAATCCGCAAGGCAACGAGCGGAACGGCTGCTAACATCGGTCCGAGATGGAGAGCTCTTTGAGCCGCAAGACAACAGGCAAAGATCATCAACAGTTCGCCTAGGTACGCCGGGTGGCGAACGAATCGATACGGACCGCGCGTGACCGTGCCGCGAACGGCCGGCAGAATCGCGAAGCAGCGTCCTAAGTAAACGAAACTGATAATTGCCAGAGTTGCCCCGATGAAAAAGAGCGATTGAGCCGCTAGGGGCCAAGCGAACGGCGCGACGCGAAGAGCCCAACCTGCGGTCAACAAAGCAGGTATCCCCGCCACACAAGAAGTCAGCGAGCCATGCTGCCGCACGCGAGAACGCATCACGATAAGCGTCCCTACGACGAGATTTAGAGCGGCGATCGCCGCGCGCACGGCCAACGGCCTCGCCTCGGCGGTCATGGTCAGCCCCAAGAACGCCCAGCTCAAGATCGACAGACCGAGAAGCACATTGAAGGTTCTCTCCGCGAGTGACACGTCAATAGACCCAGAAGCCCCAGCCGAACAAAAAGCTCAGGAGGTTAATCAAGAGAATCACGCCGATCCAAATCAGCCACCCCATTGCTCCACCCTCGCCACTCGCTGCTGTTGGCTGACTGTGTTGTGTACTGGAGAGATGGAGAGCGATCCTCGCCACGAAATTGTCGGCGTCAGCCTGCTCCCAGCCACTGTTGACAAGTTGTGCAGAAATATCGGCAGCTTTCTCGCCCTTGGCAAGCGATTCGGCGACAAGGCGAGCGAGTGCATCAAGCTCTTCCTGAGACAGCTGTTCGTCAGACATTTTGTGATCTCCGAATTGGATAGAGAGCGAATGCTTTTGATGCGTGCCGGGAGAAGCCAGGAAGCACGCGATCGGGCCTGCTCCCGCCGAGCGGCAACGGTTATAGATCACCACAGATTCGGTGTCAAACATACGCAACGAAGGGTACGGTTGAACGCGCTACTCAAATCGCATCGTCGCAGGATTCTAACTCGATCGATCCTCCTCGAGCTGCGGTGGAAGCGGCCGCCAGGCGTCGTCAAACCAGCGCCGCAACTGTTTGCCAAAGCCGCCTTTCAACGCGCTGATCAGAGCGGCAATCAAGAAGCACATCATTCCTCCACCCAAGGCGGCCAGAGCTCGTGGCGGAATGACATGTTGCACTCCGGTATGTAGCCAGATCGCCGTCGCCATCACAACACTTACGGCGTTCGCCACCAAGGCTAGTTGCCACAATCGCTCCCGCGTAGCCAGCCAGCAACCGAATGCGATGCCGCAGAGAACAGAAACATAAATAACTCTCAACAGCTCACTCGCCCC
>CAUJKL010000330.1 GCA_963204995.1 Planctomycetota bacterium
GCCAGCTTCGCGTGAACGGGGGGCGCGGCTCCGCAAGGACCGCTGGAAGTCGACGTCGTTGGCGGCTTTGGGCCGACACCAGATGACGCCTATCGCATCGTCAGCTACGCCAGCAAGAGCAGCAACTTCGCCGCCATTAACGGTCTCGACCCGTTCTTCATGACGGCCGTGAGCCCGACGAACATCACCTTGAATGTGAAGCCCGATGTGCCGACGTTCGACCTGGATGTGACGAACATCACGGTCCCGGCGGCCGGCGGACCCGGCAATCCGGCGACGATCATGTACACGGTCGCCAATCTATCGAACAACGCTGTCGGCGGCACGTGGACCGACTCGGTCTACCTGTCGCGCGACATCACCTACAGCCCGGATGATCTGCTGATCGGCCGAGTTGAGCACATGGGTGGTGTCGGCGCCAACGGAAACTACGCCGAGACACTCACTGCCCCGCTGCCCGGCGTGATCGACAGCGACTACCACGTGATCGTGATCGCAGACAGCCGAAATCAGTTGCCCGACTCGGATCGCGACAACAATCGCGAAGCTTCCACAAGCCGCGTTAAGATGGTCACGACGCTGCTGACATTCGGCGTCTCGCGACCAGAGACGATCGCCAACGGCCAGGATAAGTATTACCGTCTGGACGTTCCGTCAGGCGGCGACGTGCGATTGACGGCAGGTTTGACCGAGTCGAATCAAGCAGAGTTCTTCGTCGCCTATCGCCGCCTGCCGACCCGGTTCGATTTCGACTTCGTCGCCAACGATCCTGCCGAACTGATGCGGCAGATCACGCTTGTCAGTCCGCAGGCGGGAGCGTATTTCGTACTGATGCACGGCCGGGAAGGTGCTGGCGCGGGGAGCCCGTTTGAGATCGCCGCCGAACACATTTCGTTTGCGGTCAACAGCGTATCACCGAGCCGCGGTGCTAATCTGGGCCGCCTGACCAGTACGATACGCGGTACGGGTTTCACGCCGGAAACACGGGTCAGTCTACTTCAACCGAACGGCGGCGAGGCCGCCGTTGCAACGGTTCGATTCTCCGACGCAAACATGCTCTTCGCAACATTCGACCTTTCCGGGCTTGCCAGCGGGCAGTACGCGGTTCGTGTCGCGACGGAAAACGCGACGGTGACTCTGAACGGTGTCCTCTCTGTCATCGTCGGTACGCCGGGTCGCGTGGAGACAAGTCTCTCGACTCCCGGAACTGTGCGCCCCGGCCGCGAGTATCGAGGATTTGTCGAGTATACGAATGTGGGAGACACGGATGTCGTGGCACCGCTGATGTTCCTGAGCGGTCCCGGCAGCGAACTTCGGCCGAGTGACAGTTCGACGTTCCTCGGGTCGGCCATTCAATTGCTGGGAATCAACCGGGACGGTCCCGCGGGCGTTCTGCCACCTGGGTACACGGGTCGAATTCCCATTCGCTTCGTCCCGACGAGTGACTTTGATTTCGAGTTGCATACGCTCAGCGACCCGAGTGTCTCGCTTGACTGGAACAGCGTCAAGCAGCAACTACGTCCGCAGATGACTCCCACGGACGCCTGGGATGTAATCTTCGACAACTTTGTCGGTCGCGTGGGTTCGACCGCCGGACAGTTTCAAGCAGTGCTGGCGGACAGCGCTACGTATCTGAGTCAGTTGGGCAATTACGTCAGCGACGTGAACGTGCTGCGGCAATTCCAACTCGAGTTGGCCGGTGGACGCGGGGACATTGCCCGCAGATTTCAAAGCGGTTCGTTCGGCCGGGGCGTTCCGGTTCCGTTTGATATACGAGCCGTCGTTGATGCACACGGCAATGTCGAAATCCGCTACGGAACTTCGTTGCGGACGTTCGTCAAGCAACTCGACGGATCATTTCTCGGGCTCGCCGGAGACGCAGCGACGCTGACCCAGACGATGGGCAAGTTCCTACTCGTTCAACAGGACCGCATACAAGTCGGTTTTGACGACCTTGGCCGTTTGTCCTTCTTCGAAGACACGGGCGGCACTCGAATTACAGCAACTTACGCGGACGGAAAACTGACGGCCCTGACGGACTCATTCGGCGACACGACAACTTACCGTTACAACGCGCAGGGGCGAATCGATCGCGTCACGGACCCGCTCGGCCGAGTCATGTCAATGACCTACGATGCTGCGGGCGAGCATCTCACTGCAATCACCAATGAGCGCGGCACGACCAGCTACAGCTATGTGATGAGCCAGTCGCCGGCCCTGGCGCACGCCATCGAATCCATCACGGCGGCCGACGGACGGCGCGTCGAGTACGAGTACGATTCGGCTGGGCGGGTGACTCGGATCCGTGATCATCTTGGCGAGGAAATGGGGCGCTACGAATATGGCAGCGCGGGAGAGACTCGCTTTGATCGCCGCGGCGTCGGAACAGCGGAATTGCGATTCAATCAGTTTGGCGACCTCGCGCAGACGCTGGACGCGGTCGGCGGAGTCACGTCGCTGTATTACAACAGCGCGCGAAGTTTGACTCGCAGCAGTTCCTCGTTCGGCATCAGCCAGACGTTTGGCTACGACAGTGCTGGCAACATCCAGCAGGCCGGTGACCCGCAAGGGCAACAAGTGGCCGCGAGCTTTGACACGACGTCAAGGCGATTGCTTTCGGTGCGCGATCCCAAAGGATCCCAAACTGCCTACGAGTACGATAACCAGGGCAACCTGACGTCCATCACCTACGTGGATGACAGCAGTGAAAAGTACGAGTACGATGCCAACGGCAACTTCAGCCGGATCACGAATCGCCGCGGTCAGCAGACCGACTACGTTTATGGAAACGACAACCTGCTGGCTCGCGAGACACACGCCGACGGCCTGGTCCTGGAGTACACGTACGACGCGCACCGCAACATCATCAGCACGAAGCGGACGGTGAATGCGGTCAGCGAGGTCACGTCGTTCGATTATGACTCGGCCGATCACGTGACCAAAGTAACGTATCCGAACGGACGATTTGTCGAGTTCGACTATGACGCCGCCGGGCGCCGAATTCTGCTTCGCGACCAAAGCGGCTTCGAAGTCCGCTATGAATACGACGAAGTGGCCAGGCTCTCCAAGGTGTTGGACGGAAACGGGCAGAAAATTGTCGCCTATACCTACGACGGCCTGAACCGGCTCGTCCGGGAAGAGAAGGCCAATGGCACATCGTCGGCGTACGAGTATGACGACGCGGATCGGATCACGCGGATCATCCATCGCGCGGCGGACACGAGCGTGCTGTCGCAAGTCACGTACACGTACGACGCACTGGGTCGCCGCACGGCGATGACGACCGAGAACGGTTCGTTCACGTACGGTTACGATGGCGCGGGCCAACTGACATTCGTGAATTTTTCGAATGGCCGTACGATTACCTACGAATATGATGCATCCGGCAATCGCATTGCGGTTCGTGACAACGGTAATACCACGGTCTACGCGAGCAATGAGCTCGATCAATACACGTCGATTGGAAATGCCACGCTGAGTTACGACACCGAAGGAAATCTGATCTCACGCACTGACGCGAATGGGACCACCACTTTCAGCTACGATCCCCGAGGTCGCTTGACTGCGATCAACGCTCCAGGGGACACACAATTATTTGAATACGACGCCTTGGGGAACCGTTCGGCCCTGATTCACAACGGACAGCGCCAGGAATATCTGATCGATCCGTTGGGGCTGGCCAACGTCGTGGCGGAATACAATGCCGCAGGCAATCCGATTGCCAACTACGTATATGGCTTCGGCCTGGCCGCGCGGGCCGACGATCAGAGTCTCACTTCGTTCTATAACTTCGACGGCAATGCCAACACAATCCAAGTCACCGACAGCCTGGGCACCGTCACGAATGAGTATGCATATCTTCCGTTCGGCGAATTCCTGAGTCGCACGGATGGCCAGTTAAACCCGTTCACGTTCAGCGGCCGATTAGGCGTAGTAGACGATCAAAACGGGTTGTTTTTTCATCGCGAGCGCTGGTACGACCCCGCGCAGGGCCGGTTCACCCAACCGGATCTGATGGGCATCGACGCCGGTGATACGAATCTTTACCGGTACGTTCACAACGCTCCGACCAACCTTTCGGATCCATCCGGCCGTACGCCGCAATTGGCCACGCAGATTCTTGAAATCGTCGGCCGGATGGAAGCAGGCATGCAACTGCAAGCCTGGGGGGCGACCAAGGGACTGGGCGCGGTTGGCGTCGGAATCATGGAAGACTTGCAGATGTCCGGGTTCCTCCAGTGGGCGAAGGCCGATGTGGAGTTAACGGAATTGCTCACTTCCGAACTCGCGAAACGAACGGCGGCGGCCGCAGCGGAGGTAGCACCTGCGGCGCGCGTGATGCCCAAGATCATTGCCGAAGCAAACGCGACCGAAGTGGCGCTCACCAGGGCCTGGATGGAGCTTGCCGATCTGCGGATCAGGCAGGAAGCACGGCGAAATATGGGTAAAGCGATCTTGCGTGGCGCGGCCCGGTTTACGGGACGCCTGGCGGCTGGCCTCGTCGCTCCACTGGTACTCGACTATGGAACACAGGCCCTCTTCAACAGCACCGTGCCGACGATCGAGGCGGAGAAACACCGCAACGATCCACTTGGTCCATTGGGCAACCCGGCGTTCGGTGAAGACGGCCGGAAGGTGCTGAAAGACTGCCTGGACGAAATGGCAAGCGGCTTTGTTTCCGAACGCTGTCGGCGAGTTGTCCGTGCAATCAGGCTTGCCAGGTCTCAGGATCCTAACGAGATCATCGGCGCCTCCGAATTCGTGCTGCCGAATCAGACGCTCCCCTACACGATTCACTTCGAGAACCTGGCGTCCGCTTCGGCTCCGGCCGTCGAAGTTCTGATCACGCAGCAACTCGATCCCAATCTGGACTGGAGTACGTTCGAACTGGGGAACTTTGGTTTCGGCGACCATGTCATCGAGATCCCGCAAGGCCGCAATTCATTCAGCACGCGAGTTCTCTTGCCGGCCACGGCCGCAACCGGTGGCGAAGACTTGCTGGTGGATGTGACCGCCGGGATTGACATGAGCACGGGACGAGTGACGTGGAAGTTCCGGGCGTTCGACCCGACCACCGGCGACCTGCCGGCCGACGCCCTCGCGGGATTCCTGCCTCCCAATTCTGTATCGCCTGCCGGTCAAGGCTTCGTCGATTACAACATTCGATCCCTAAAGGACTCGCAGGATGGGACTCCCATCGACGCACTCGCCACGATCGTCTTCGACACCGAACCATCGCTGGACACAAACGTCTGGACGAACATGATCGACGCCGCGGCTCCGGAGAGTAATGTTGTCGCGTTAAACGCCGAGACGTACGTCGCTTCCTTCCTCGTCAACTGGCTCGGCGACGATACAGACGGTTCAGGTGTCGCCACGTTCGACGTCTTCGTCTCGACTGATAGTGGCCCCTTCGCGATCTGGCGGCCAGCGACGACCGAAACTTCCGCGATATTTAGCGGTGAAATCGGACACACCTACGCCTTCTACAGCATAGCGACCGACCGAGTCGGGCACGTCGAAGCGTCTCCCGATACGTCCGATGCCGTTACCAAGGTGCTCGCCCGACCTTGGCACAACAAGACGAAGCCGTTGGACGTAGATGGCGACGGCTTCGTGTCACCGGTCGACGCCTTGATCGGCATCAACTTGTTGAACGAAGTGGGCGCGCACGAACTGCCCGCTCCCACCAGCGAGCTCGCTCCGCCGCCGTTTTATGATGTGAACGACGATCTGTTTGTGTCGCCGCTGGATGTTTTGCTGGTGATCAACTTCTTGAATGGCGTCGCGCCCGAAGGCAGCCCAGAAGCAGAGACGAATGCAGTTCAGGTTCTGACTCGCTTCGGCCGACAGCCGACAACAATCTCGATGGTTGATTCGGAAGTGAATCACGCAGCCCCCGCTTTGAAGCTCGCAATCGCCGAACTGGGCCGCGAGTCGACGTTCACGAAACGCGAGTTGCCAGACTGGATACGATCCGTTCCCAGTCTTCCCCAGGATCGGGGACAGAATAACTTCCTTGTTTTCTGGTATTGAGCGACGGTAGGGAGGGTCGCTCAACTGAAATCAGTCCGCGAGCAGGTTGGAAACGCGTCAGTTTCTCGTGCGCTGACGGTGAAAGCCCGAAAAGGACTCAT
>CAUJKL010000331.1 GCA_963204995.1 Planctomycetota bacterium
GGCACAGCGTGTGATACCTCGCATGTGGCTTCAGATGTTGAAACTAGCGCGCCCAGGATTGAACCGTGTTCACGATCTGACGGTTGGACAGTTTTATCGCGAGGTCGCGAAGCTCGGTGGATTCTTAGGACGCAAGGGCGACGGCGACCCCGGATGGATCACACTCTGGCGAGGCTGGGAGAAACTAAACACCTATGTCTTCGTTGCCAGTAAACTCAAAATCAACCTATAGATGTGGGTAAGGACAAGGCTTCCAGCCTGTCACTTTCCTCATATTTCTGACAGGCCGGAGGCCTATCCCACCAATAGAATCACAACCTCAGAGCTCTAGTTGAATTGTTCATCAGCAGTAAGTTAAACTAGAAACATTCCTTCCCCCGCTCCGCTGAAATGGTCGAAACTCGATTCCTTCGACGCCCGCCTCACAGAGACTCACCCTCATGCCAGGCCCGCTCTCGCCGATCCTGCTCGCTCTGCGCTCGCTGGCGCTGACGTCGCTCGTTGGCGGTATGTTGGCTTCCTCCGGCTGTCACTCCTCCGCGCAAACCGATGCCCAGCCGCCAGTCACATCGCCGCCGACTCGTCAAGCAATCGTCCATTCGGTTCGACTGCAGACCTGGCCGTTAATCATCCGCAGCCAAGGTGTGCTCGTGGCCGACGAGGTGGCGTCGGTGGGAACCAAAGTGCCTGGCAGCGTGGCCAAGGTGTACGTCGAAATTGGTGACGAGATTCGCGCCGGCGAGCCGCTTGTGGAACTTGATCGGGACGAGTTTCAACTGTACGTCGATCAGACCGAGGCACAACTTGCTCAAGCTCGATCAGCGGTCGGGTTGCAGCCAGGGCAGCCGGTCGAGTCGCTCCAGGCACAGAATTCACCGCCCGTACGCCAGGAGCAAGCGCTCTGGGACGAAACCAAAGCGAGTCACACACGGGCTAAAGAACTGAAGTCTCAGAAAGTGATTAGTCCCGCCGAGTTCGATGTGGTCGTGGCGAACGAACGAGTGGCCGAGGCCCGCTATGCCGGCGCTTTGAACGCAGCACGGGAGAAGATCGCGCTGATCGGCGTCCGCCAAGTGGAAGTGGCATTGGCCCGCGATCGGCTGCGGAACTCGGCAATCGTCGCGCCGTTTGATGGGTTCGTGCAACAGCGATTGGTGGCACCGGGCGATTTCGTGCAAGTCGGAGACCGGGTAGCCACGCTCGTCCGCACGAACCCTCTCCGCTTCCGCGGCAGCGTGCCCGAACATCATGCTCAAAGCGTGGCGGTCGCTCAGGAGGTTCGTTTGCAGGTCGAAGGAATCGTCGAGCCGCTGACGGTACGAGTGACACGAATTAGTCCCTCGCTGGAACAGGCGAGCCGATCGCTGATGTTCGAAGCCGAGGTAGCCAACGGCGATCAACAATTTCGGACGGGGCTGTTCGCCGAGGCCGAGATCGTCGTGAATCCGCAGGCGGTCGCGCTGGTCGTTCCGCAATCGGCGGTGGTGGAGTTTGCCGGTGCGGAAAAAGTCTGGAAAGTGATCGACGGCATGGCACACGAGCAGGAGGTGCTGACGGGGCAGCGACGATCCAACGGCATCGAGATCTTGAGCGGTCTGTCTCCCGGCGACGTGATTCTTAGCGACGGCAGCCAAGGCAGCGTTGCACAGATCGAGCCGCTTCGCAATTCGCACGATCCCGAAGCCTCAGAGCAACGTCCCGAAGAACATACTACTGATCACGCGCCCGCCCACGAAACCGCCCCGGAATCTACTGTATCGGGATGATCCCACGTGACTTCTCCCCGCAACCGCAGGCAATGAACTCATGTATTGGCTCGCCGAACTCTGTGTCAAACGCCCGGTCTTTGCGTTGATGTTCATCGCCGCGTTCGTCGTCGCGGGAATCACGGCGTTTCCGCAGTTGGGCGTTGATCGTTTCCCCAATATGGATCTGCCACAGATTTACATCCGCACCACGTATCTCGGCGCGGCGGCAGAAGAAGTCGAATCCGAAGTCAGCTCGGTCATCGAAGATGCCGTGGCGACCGTGGCGGGGATAGAGGAGTTGCGGTCCATTTCGGCAGATGGTCGGTCGTTTGTGATCGTCACCTTTCAGCTCGATCGCGACATCGATGCCGCTACGCAAGACGTGCGCGATGCCGTCGGCAGCGTGCTCAACCGACTGCCGCCCAACATTGAATCGCCTATCGTACAGAAGCAGGATCTCGATTCATCTCCGATCTTGACCGTGGCGGTCTCCGGGCCGAGATCGCCTCGCGATTTGTTCGTACTCGCCGATCGGTTTGTCAAAAACGTGATCGAGTCGTCGCGCGGCGTGGGTCAAGTCATAATCGTCGGTGCGGCGGATCGAGCCGTGCAAGTGAATATCGACGCCCGCCGATTGGCCGCACATCAGCTCTCCATCTTGGAAGTCCGCGAGGCGTTGACCCGGCAAAACGCCGAGATTCCAGGCGGCCGTATCGACGAGGGCCAGCGCGAACGAGGCTTGCGCACGCTGGGTCGCGTCGAGCACTCGCGCGAGTTTCCGGACTTGGTGGTGAAGACGATCAATGGCACCCCCGTGCGGCTCAGCGATCTGGGAGAAGTGCGAGACGGGACGAAGGAAGTCCGCACGCTCGCCCGCTTGGACGGCAAGCCCGCCGTTGTGCTGCAAGTGCAGCGGCAATCGGGCGAGAACACGGTGGCGACGATCGAAGGCATCAAAGAATTGCTGCCTCGCTGCCGCGAACTGCTGCCGCCGGAAGTCGAAGTCGCCGTGATTCAGGATCAGTCGCGCTACATCGTGGCCGCCTTGCACGAAATCGAGCGGCATCTCATTTCCGGCAGCATTCTGGCTTGCATCACCGTTCTGTTGTTCATGCGCTCGTGGCGGTCGACTTTGATCGCAGCGGTCGCCATTCCGGCTTCGATCATTGCCACCTTCGCCTTCATGCGGTTGTTTGGATTCACGTTGAACAATGTGACGATGCTGGCCTTGGTGCTGATGGTGGGCGTTGTTATCGACGATGCGATCGTCGTGCTCGAAAACGTCTTCCACTGCATTGAAGAAAAAGGGATGGACCCCGTCCAGGCCGCGATCTCGGGAACGCGCGAAATCGGACCCGCCGTGCTGGCGACGACGCTGTCGTTGGTGATCGTATTCCTGCCGGTCTCGTTTCTGTCGAGCGTGACCGGCCGCATGTTGTTTCAGTTTGGCGTTACGGCAACCGTCGCGATTATGGTGTCGATGCTGGTCAGCTTTTCGCTGACGCCGATGATGTGCAGCAAGCTGCTCAAGCCCGGTCTGGCCAATCCGAGCGGTCCCGCGTCGCGCCGCGGTTTTTACCAGTGGCTCGAGAACACGTACCTCTGGATGTTAGGCAAGTCGTTGCGCTTTCGTTGGCTAGTGCTGTTGATGGTGATCGCCGTGATCGCCGCGAACGTGCCGCTGGCCAAGCTGGTCAAGCGAGACTACATCCCGCTGAACGTCGACGAATCGGAGTTCGAAGTCAGGCTCGAAGCCCGGCAAGGGGCCAGTCTGCACGCGATGCGCGAGACGCTCGATGCGGTCGAAGCGGAACTACGCAGCACCGAGGGCGTCGAGACCGTGCTGACCACGATCGGCACTCGCAGCTTCGGCGATGTAAATCGAGCCGAGCTATTTGTCTGCTTGCAGGATACCGAGGGACGCACCTTCTCGTTCGCACGGCTGTTCGCGGGTTTGCTGCACGGCGATCCTCAAGCTGCCTTTCGCGGCAACTTCAAACAGCGCGAGATAATGGCCGAGATCCGCAAGCGGTTGGGAACGATTGCTGACTTGCAGATTTCCGTTCGCAACCTGACTTCGTTGCGGCAAGGCGCGCCGGTGGATATCGACTTCGCGATCACCGGGCCGAACATCGATCAACTGTTGGACTTCAGCAACAAACTGCGCGAGCGGGCTGGTGAGTTGCCGGGCATCGTTGATGTCTACTCGACGCTGCGGATCGACAACCCGGAGTTGCTGGTGCGGATCGATCGCGAGCGGGCAGCGGCCTTGGGCGTCGACATCCGCGAGATCGCGGATACGCTGCGAGTCGCCGTCGGGGGCGATGACCGTGTGTCCCGCTATCGCGACCGGACCATCGACGACGCCTACGATGTCGAACTGCGTCTGGTCGGCATCGACCGCGACGATATCGAATCGATCTCGCAGTTGCACGTCCGCACCAGCGGTCGCGACGCGCTCCAGCCGACTGCCAGTGGGCCAAGTGGTTCCGTGCCCGTGTTGACTCGCATCGATAACGTGGTGAGCTTCGAATACAGCCTCGCGGCTTCGCGGATCGACCGGCTCAATCGGCAGCGGATGGTCGCGGTTCGGGCCAACATCGACGGCGACTATGCGTTGGGCGACCGAATCGCGGCGATGCATCAAGCGGCCACGGAGATCGGCATCCCGCCGGGTTTTGGCACGCAGGTGCTGGGCGGCGGCCGCGAGTTGGAACGGACGCTGGAAGACTTTAGCTGGACCTTCGCCTTGTCGTTCATCTTCATGTACATCGTGCTGGCCGCACAGTTCGAGCACATGGTCCACCCGCTGACGATTCTGCTGTCGCTGCCGTTGGCAGTTCCCTTCGGTCTGCTGTGTTTGTACTGGGGGGGCGAGACGCTGAATCTGTACTCCGCACTGGGCGTCCTCGTGTTGTTCGGCGTCGTCAAGAAGGCGGCCATCTTGCAGGTCGATCACACCAATTCGCTGCGCGGGCAAGGGTTGGATCGTCATCAAGCGATCATGCAAGCCAATCGCGATCGCTTGCGTCCCATCTTGATGACGACGCTGTCGTTCGTGGCCGGCTTGCT
>CAUJKL010000332.1 GCA_963204995.1 Planctomycetota bacterium
TTATTTGGTTGCCGAAGAAGAAGCGACACAACGTCTGAATGTCACCTTCACCCACAATGTGCGATTCAATCGCTTGGCACCGATGCTGGAAGGGATTGTCTTTCGCATCGTCCAGGAATCGTTAAGCAATGTTCGCCGTCACGCGGGCGTTCAGGACGCGGAAGTTCGGCTTGAACAATATGATTCCATGTTCTTGATCGAGATCGAAGACCGCGGCGTCGGCTTCGATCAATCTCAAATCGCGGACCATCACTTCGGCCTCGAAGGAATTCGCGAACGAGCTCGCTTGTTTGGCGGCAAGGCTTCGATTCAAAGCATCGTGGGTAAAGGTACGATCGTTTCGGTCAGGCTACCCATCGAATTGCCGCCCGAGTGGCATGACGACTCGTCCTCTTCAATCACGGGCTGCCCTGCCTGTGGCTGACGCGGCCATCGAATCGACATAGAATCCGCGTCATGCAAAACGTCACTCGAGTCTGGCTCTGCTACGGAATTCTGACGATTGTCGCGATCCCTTGGTACTGGCGTTGGATTCCTGGCGCGACGACATTGATCTTTGGCGTGCCAGCCTGGGCCGCGAGTGCAATCGTCGGCTCGGCTCTGGTTTCCTGCTATACCGCTTGGTTACTCAGCTACCGCTGGCCGGATGAGCTGAAAGGCGGCGGCGACCAATGAGCGATCACCTCATTCCCTTCACACTCGCCGAGTTGGTCTTTATCGGCCTCTATTTGGCCAGTCTGGTCGTGGTCGGACTCGTCGGTTATCGAGCCCGGCGAGAAAACTCGTTGCGAGATTTCTATCTGGGCGGAAGCGGCATCGGCTTCGTTGTCCTGCTACTGACACTCTACTCGACACAATACAGTGGCAACACGTTATTCGGATTCACGGGCAATACCTATCGCGTTGGCTTCGCTTGGACGGTCAGCATTCATTTCATGACCTCGATCGTCGTGTTCTATTTGATGTTGGCTCCCAAGCTCTTTGGACTCGCCAAGCAGCACGGCTTTATCACACCGACCGACTTCATCGATCATCGCTTTCGTTCGTCAGCGCTCAGCTGTCTGGCCTCTGTTCTGATGATTTTCTCGATCGCCAATTTCCTGCTCGCTCAATTGATGGCCATGGGAAACGCGATCGAAGGCCTGACGACCATCGATCCAGAACGGGCGTTTGCCGGCGGCGTCATCATCCTCGCGCTGGTGATTGTCGTTTATGAAACTCTGGGCGGATTTCGCGCCGTAGCGTGGACCGATGTCATTCAGGGCTCGGTCCTGCTGGTCGGCTTTGTCATCCTCTTGGTGCTGGTTCTGCGAGAGTTTGGTTCCTTAACGGAAGCAACCAAGATCGTGCAAGTGGAATCGCCGCAGAAAATCGCGCCACCGAACTGGATTGCGTCGAACGAGTGGGCGAGCTACGTGTTCGTTGTGGGGCTCGGCGGCGCACTTTATCCCCAAGCCATTCAGCGCATCTATGCAGCCAACTCGGCGACCGCCCTGCGCCGCAGCCTGTTCGTGATGGCGTTCCTGCCGCTTACCACCGCACTGATTGCGTTAGTCGTCGGGATTGTGGGGCTAGCGCATATCCCGGGTCTTGACGTCCCGGACCCCGCTCGGGCCGACACGCTGCTCACCGTCATCTGCCGCCGCATCCAGGAGCACTCACTTGTCGGGCGCTGGCTCGTCGTGGTGCTCTTCTCCGCGATCCTGGCAGCCATCATGTCGACCGCCGACTCGGTGCTGTTGTCGATTTCGTCGATGCTGACCAAAGACATTTACGCGAAGCACATTAACCCACGAGCGACCGAGAAGCACTTGACGCTCGTCGGCAAAGCCTGCTCCTGGGGCTTGATTGCTCTACTCGCGTTTTTGGCCATTCGGCATCGCGAGATGACGCTCATCAAATTGTTGGATCGCAAGTTCGATGTACTGGTTCAGTTGGCACCAGCATTTTTCTTGGGCCTTCACTGGCCACGCCTGCGCGCCACGCCAACGCTAGTCGGCATCTGCGCCGGCTTGCTCGTGGTGTTCGGCATCCTGGCGATCGATCAAGCGAGCGATGCGGACTACTCCAAGATCGCGGGAATTCACCCTGGGCTGTACGGCCTTGCACTCAATGCTGCTGTCGCGGTGGGCTGGTCGTTGGTTGGACGCTCGACTCCGACGACGGCGTAGCGAAGATGTTCGTCTCCATCGTGTCACCGCTCGATGGCATCCACCACGATCGTCCCAATGCGACCGGCGAGTTTATTGACGGTCCCCTGGCCATCGGGATGCAGGCGGTTGCTGAGAAAGATCACGAACAGATCCAGTTCGGGATCGACCCAGAAGGTCGTGCCAGTAAATCCGCCGTGCCCAAATGCTCGATCAGAAAACCCTTCGCCTTTGTTGGACGAGTAGCCGGTTTGCTTGTCCCAGCCGAGCCCGCGAATGCCGCTCGAAACCTCGTAGCCGGCGGTCATCTCATCCAATGTTTCCGCAGCCACGATTCGCTTGCCGCCGTACTCGCCGCGATTCAAGAGCATTTGAGCGAACACCGCCAGATCTTGGGCCGTTGAGAACAGACCGGCGTGTCCCGCAATGCCGCCCAAGTGATAGGCGCGCGGGTCGTGTACTTCTCCGACCATCCAGTGTCCGTCCCGTTGCTCGGTCGGCGCGGATCGCTCGCGCAGTTTCTGCGCAGGCAGATAGCCGGTCTCAGTCATGCCGAGCGGTCGAAACAGGTTCTCTTGCGAGAACTGATGAACGTCTTGGCCCGTCTTCTTTCGAATCAATTCGGCCAACACGATGAAGCCGACATCCGAGTACATGAACTTTGTCTTGGGTGGCTCGCGGAGCGACAGCGCGTTGACGTTCTCGATCGCTTTCGCCGGTCCCTCCAAGTAGTCTGCGAGCGCATTGTCTGGCGTGAGTCCGCTTTGGTGCAGCAGCAAATCCTCGATCGTAATCGTGTCTTTGCCGTTCTGAGCGAACTCAGGAATGTGTTCGGCGACTCGGTCGCTCAATTTTAGATCCCCTCGCTCGACAAGCAGCATTACGCTAGTGGCAGTTGCAACAGGCTTGGTGATCGAGGCCATATCAAAGACCGTGTCGATCGTCATATCGATCTTCTCGGGCTCGATCTGTCGATGTCCATAAGCCTTAAGATACGCGATCTTCCCGTGCCGCCCAATGCAAACGACACACCCAGGCATCTCGCCTGCGTTAAGCCCTTCGGTGACTACGTCGTCGATCGTAGCAAGACGCTCACCACTCAGCCCAACCGCATCTGGCGACACGATCGGCAAACCTTCGGCGAAGAGCGGAGCGTTGTTGGCACATGTGATCAACAGGCACAACGTCATTCCAAAGCATCGAACACAAAGATTGTTCACGGCGTCTCGCTCCTGCTCTCGGGAGAAATCACACGATCTTTTAGTTGCCACTGTTCATCAAAGAAATCCGCCGCAACAACTTTGCCGGGAGTTACCTCATTCGGCGGCTGGCGAATGTCGATCACGGCCCAATCCGGCAGCTTGGGGTTTTGCAGCGAGTTGGTGCGGTCGTGTCCTTCGCGGAACGTCAAACCGCTATTCACGACCAGATATTTGTTTCCGCGAGGATAGATGAACACCGGGACGTGATGCTTCGCGTCAAAGGTTTGCTCGCCGACTTGCACTGCATTGTTGGACCAACGAATCGGCATCTTAGAATCAGAAGCCGCTAGGTCCTTGAGAAAGCGATTCGTTTCCGGCGTGCCCCAAGCAACGATGTGGTACTTCGATAAATCGTCGTCGGTCACGTCGACATCTCGTTTAACTCGCAATTCGCCGCGCATCAATGCTCGCCACCTGTCAGTGAAATGCTGTTGCTCGAAGTCGATCCAAGCTTGCAGTTCGCGATTCTGAGACTTGCCGCTGGGCAGCGCGACGAGGAACGGCTCCATGAATGCGTCGTCAATCGGGCCGGATAAGCCGATTTTCTTTCTAAGTCCGCCGTGAAACTCGCTCCGATCGGCGAGCCGCCACTTGCCGTCGCGTTTCAGATGAAGCCCCATAGCCGGAAACTCTGTCTTCGGCGTCTCCACAATCTCACCATCGATCTCAATGACGACTCCCGCCATGTTCATTTGTGGTGCCAATCGCAACTCAGAGATGTTCTCTGTCGTCACCTTAACGCGACCTGCGTCGAGAATCTCAGCATCAATGCGTGCGTCGCGCCAGTGTTCTTGCAGGCCACGAACTTCCACCCAAAATATCGAGTGATAGCGCAGTGTTTGCGTTTGGAGCGAGACTTTCTTTGGGGTACGATTGAGACCTTGCAGCACGGCGTGGTCCATCTTCTCCAGGATTTCCTTCAGAGAGTCCGGATGATACTTGTGCCCCATTCCCGGTCCGATGATGTGGGTTAACTCGCGCCCGTGATCGTGATAAGCCTCTTCCATGATGCGGGCCGCTTGAATCTGTTTATCCAACTCGCCGCTGTAAGCGACAACCGTCGTGTTCAGGAGGTTGCGCGTATAGTCAGGCACATCGTATAGCCCCCACAGCCGTTGCTCGTACCAGGGTGGATATTTGTCCGGCGTGAGGTTTTGGTAGCGTGCCGTTTCGGCGAACCCGGCCCCCGGGCTGACCGCCACCCAAGCATGAGCGTAATGCGCGCCGAGATGCCACGCCCCCGCGCCCCCCATCGAAAATCCCATCAACACGATCCGTTCGGCGTCGATCGGATAGTTCTTTACAACATCGGTGACTGCTTCCCACACATCCACCTCGCCCGCCGACTTAAAACCGACGCACTGTCTTCCGAACGGATGCACGACGATGGCACCCGGTGGCTGAATCTGCCCCGGCTTCGATTGCCGTTGATCGATGAAGTGCATATCCGTCTGAGTGTCACCGCGACCGTGCAGCCAAATGTAAAGCGGTACTCGTTTCTCAAAGTCGATGTCGTCGGGGAGCTCCAATCCGTATGGCTGGACCGAGTCGTCGATCTGCGAGCGGTAGCCACGCACGATCACACCTCGCTGTCGATGCCAGGGTGTGTCGCCTGCTTTCAGTTGTGCCAATCGCGACCGGGCCGACTTGAGCAGACGATCGGCCTTTTCAACATCCTTCGCGTTATAGAACTCGTTGTGCAGCAACGCGAAATCGACTGCTTTGACGAAGACTTCTACATCTTCTGAATGCTTGTTAAATCGAACGGCCGCGAGCTCTTTTTTGAGTGAGCTGACCTCACCGGCCAGACGCTCGCGATCGGCTGCCGGGATCTCGATGCCGGGTGGAGGTAGCACTCGCTTGATGTTCGGCTCGGCGGCATTGGCGGCGATGCAAAGCGACATCGCGGCCAGAAGATAAAATGTAGGCCGGAACAAGTCTTCGCAGTTCCGGCATAAGCCTAATCTCGCACCGCTGCCGGAACTGCGCAAAGCCTTGGTCCGGCCTACAGGAACTAAGCTCGCACCGCTGCCGGAACTGCGCAAAGCCTTGGTCCGGCCTACAGGAACTACAGGAACTTGAGTCATATGCGTATCATCCTCTTTTGAAGGAAACGTTAGGTGCAGGTCCGATTCGCTTATTCGATCGTTGGCACGGCGATCTCGTCGATAACGTCTTGCACGACTTGGGCCGCAGTTACGCGCCGCAGTCGGCTCTCGGGTTTGAGTATCAGGCGGTGAGTCAACACCGGTGCGGCAATCCGCTTCACGTCGTCGGGTTGAACATAATTCCGGCCGCGAATCGCCGCCATCGCTTGCGAGGTCCGAAACAAGGCGATCGATGCACGGGGGCTGCCGCCGAGGCTCAACTCTTCGTGTTCGCGAGTCAAATGCACGATTTGCAGCAGGTACTGTCGGACCTTGGGATCGATGTGAACTTTGCGGACTTCGATTTGACAAGCGACGAGTTCGTCGGCGGTCACGACGGGCTGGAGGCTGTTTAAGGGATGCGTATGCTGAAGCAGATCGAGCATCTTCAGTTCGTCTTCGAACGACGGATAACCGAGACTGAATTTCATCAGGAAGCGGTCGAGTTGTGCTTCGGGCAGCGGGAAGGTTCCTTCGTGGTCGACGGGATTCTGTGTGGCAATGACTAAGAACGGCGGCATCAACTTATGTGTCACGCCATCCACCGTAACGCAACTTTCTGCCATCGCCTCCAGCAGCGATGCTTGCGTGCGCGGCGTCGTCCGATTGATTTCGTCGGCCAAAACAATCTGTCCAAAGATCGGCCCTTCGCGAAACTCGAACTCGGTGGTCTTCTGATTGAAGATCGAAGCGCCAGTGACATCGCTCGGCAACAAGTCGGGCGTGCATTGAATCCGCTTGAAGCTGCATCCCACGCTCCGCGCCAACGCCCTCGCCAACATCGTCTTGGCCACACCCGGCACGTCTTCTAGCAGGATGTGGCCTTCGGTGAACCAAGCGGCCAGTGACAGAATCAACTGTTGGCGCTTCCCGACGATGGCGCGTTCGACGTTGGCAATGATCTTCTTCGCAGTCCCTTGAACGTCGGCCACAATCACCTCGAAACGGAAAGCCTATAAACACGAATTGAGAGCAGGCCCCTATGCTAACCACAGCCGAGACCACTCGCCAGAGAGTGTTTACCAAAGGCGGCGATGACTACACGTGGCTTGACGTACGGGATTACGTCTATCTTTGATGCCGAAAGGCGTTGAGCACATTTCAGATTTGAGATTTCTCAGATTTGAGATGTCGCAATTCCTTTGTTGATTTTGCGATTCCTTCGTTGATGCCGAAGGCCGTTGGGAAGTGACGGCTGTAGTGATTCGCCACGCATGCCCCATCGTTCGCGACTGGCTATCGCTCGGCATAGAGTACTCCCCACTTCAGACGCTTCAAGGTGACTTCATAAAGGCCAATCCCCAACGAGACTCCCACATAGAAGAGGATGACATATAACGCACCATCTCCAATCGGGTTCGCGACGCCTGCCACGGAGGGCAACAACGCTGCCTTGAGCAACAGCGCCAAACCGCCGTTGCGCACTAGCACCTCGATCGCGACTGTGAATCGATCGTTCCGCGCCAACCGAAACAGCGTAGCCGCAGCCACTCCGCTCCACATGCACAAAGTGCCAAACAAAAACAATGCCAACGGTGTGCGCCAGCCATAACTGGCGAGTTCGATCCGCCCACTGCTGATTGCTCCCAAGACATACAATCCAAGCAGAATTGTACTAAGGTGGATGAAGCAGCGGCTCACGACGGGAGGTTGAACCGGCCAGAATCGGCGCTACGACAACCCTAACAGCAGCGGAGCCAGCAGGTAGCGTGCAATGTCGGCAAGGACTAGTCCTACCGGCATTTTGAAGTCGTCGGGCAAATGCGTCGAACCATAGAGTTGCAAGACCATCGATGTGCTGACCAGGCAGAGCAACGTCGAGACCGCAGTCGCCGCGATGGACAAGGCCACGTTGCCACGTCCCAGATGAGTTAAGAGATTGGAAAACAATCCACCCGGCATCGCTGCAATCAACAACAGCCCAAACGCAACTCCCGGTGGGAGGCGAAGCAAATAGGCCAAGGCCAGCGCCACGACGGGAGTGATCACGATCTGTGCGAACAACACCGCCAAGATTCCTTGCGGCGCGCGAAACACGTCACCGAACTCGCGCACCGTGAGCATCGCCCCCATTCCCAGCACGGATGTAACTAGCAGCATTACCGACAGGGAATACTCAACGGAAGCAAAGTCCAAGATTCGGTCCTCGTGTGAGCCGTGGCAGGAGTCAACTAACGACTTGGCTTTCTCGTCACAAACGCCGTCAGAATTCCGCCGAAGGTGAGGCCCAAGCCGATCACAATCAGCATCGGGATGGGCGGCCAGGTGTCTTCCCAGCCGTGGCGTAGGTTGGCTCCGAAGATCGCCATCAAAGTCGCAATCGGAAAGAAGAAGGCCGCCAGTAAGTTGAGTCGATGCGCGGAAACCGACATGTGATGGCTCGACGCAGCCTGTTCCTCGGCGCGCTTGGCAACCGCGACATCCAGGGCGTTTTTGACTTCGGCCAGGAGCAACTCCGCAGTGCGTTCGATCCCATAAGCACGGTCGCGCAGATTGATCAGCTCGCGAATGTCTGGACATTGCTCCCGCGCCTCTTGCAGGACATGGTGCAAGTTCGTGGCAGCTCGCTGCACGGGTGCCAGTTGTTCGAGAATCGCGAAATACTCACCTGACGTAGTCGCTTTCTCTTCGAGCCGGTCGAGCGCCGCGATGAGCTCCTCGTAGTCTTCCAAATGCTTGCTAAGTGCGTTGAGCCCCGTGCCGCGATCCTTGGAAGTCCATTGCCCGTCCGCATCGCGCCAAAAGAATCGACCGTGGCGCTGATTCTCGTTCGGCTTTGGCGGAGCGTGAAGCACCAGCAACAGATGCCCGTCGGCGACCATCGAACGCTGCCGCCCTACCTGTTCTCCCATTCGGTCGCGGAAGACTTGAGGAACTTTCCAAAGCGGGGGAATCAGTTCAGCTGCCATCGTTTTCCTCACTCCTGTTGCTTGACTGTTGGTTGTTCGCGACGTCGCCGACGATCTTGAGTTTCGCGTCGCTTAGATAGCCGTATCGATTTAGCCGCACTCCGTGAGGACTCGCATGCCACGCCACTTCGAACCGGCGTTGGAAATCATCTTCGGGACCGTAGCCGTGTGCAAGGGTGTAGACCGGACACTCGCCGGCTGCCGCTTGCGCCTGTGCGATCTTGTGGGCTTGTGCCTGGTCGCCGCCCGGATGCGGTTCGTCGGGTGACGGGTAGCGATAACCCGCCAAATTCGGCAAGCCCTCGCCGTCTTCAATACCGAGCAACGTGACCAACGCACGAACCAGCAGCAGTTCCGAAATTTTCGGATTGGCGGCCAGCAATTGATCGCCATACGAGCGCAGCATCATCGCCCAATGCATCCCATACAGCTTGACGCTGATACCTTGGCTGTGCTGCGCCGCGAGTCCGAAATCGAATCCCGAAATCCGCGACCACGGTGGTGGAAAGGCGTTCGGCTGCATCGCCATTTGCTCGGCACCGCAGTCGTTCATCGTCCGGCGGAACCCGCTCAACAGGTCGCTGGCGAGCAGCGCCTTGAGCACGATCAACTCCAGCACGCCTTCATATTGAGCGAGTCCTTCGGCGACAAACTTTTCGGCGTCGCCATAGACGATAGCGCTGAGTCCAAGATCGGTCAGGCCGCCGTGCAACATCTCGTAGAAGGCTCTGGTGTCGCGGAGGCAGAGGTCGAAATCGATGTTGTGTCGCTGGGCGGCGGCGCGGGCGTGATCGCTGAAGTCGACAAACATATCGTCCAGTGAATACGGAGGATATTCAGGCCAATCGAAGCGAATGCCATCGAGTTGTGGATAGCGTTGGCACAGGTCTTTCATCAGCGCCGCCAGGTTCTGATCGAGGTTGGCCTCGAACATCTCCACGC
>CAUJKL010000333.1 GCA_963204995.1 Planctomycetota bacterium
GAAGCGATGAGTCGCCGGACATTGTTGCGGAGATCGAAGATGTGCATTTCGAAGTGAAGCGAGCCGAGTCGTTTCGGATGTATGACGCACTCGATCAAGCAGCCGGTGACGCAGGCGAGAAGGTTCCCGTCGTCTTGCACAAGCAGAATCGCAAGCCGTGGGTGGCGATCGTGCGCCTTGATGATCTGCCACGGCTCGCGGTGCAACTGTATTTAAAACTTGCGGAGACGGCATAGCAATGGCGATTCCAAGTGATCCCGTACTCGTCGGACAAAACCAACCGCCCGACGATCCAATCAATCAACCAACGCATTACACCTTCAGCCGAATCGAAGTTATCGACGCCATCGAAGCATGGGAGCTTGGTTTTCATCTCGGCAACGTCGTCAAGTACGTCGCCCGCGCCGACCGGAAGGGGAACAGGTTTAACGACCTGCAGAAAGCCCGTTGGTATCTGGATCGCGAGATTCGCCGACTGGAAGAGGAGCAGGAGTGAAACTGCGACCTTATCAGCACGCTGCCATCGACGCGGTGTACCAACATCTGAGAGATCGCGATGACAATCCGGTCGTGGTCTGTCCGACCGGATCAGGCAAGAGTGTCCTGATTGCTCAGATCGCCAACGACGCAGTTACTCGTTGGAACGGACGCGTCCTTGTACTCGCGCACGTCCAGGAGTTGCTGGAACAGAATGCCGACAAGATCAGACGACTCTGCTCTGACGTGAAAGTTGGAATCTATTCGGCCGGTTTGAAGAAACGTGACACGGAGTCGTCCGTAATTTGCGCGGGTATCCAGTCAGTGTATCGCCGCGCGTGCGAACTCGACGCGTTCGACTTGGTGATCGTCGACGAGGCACATCTCATTACGACCGAGGGCGACGGGATGTACCGACAGTTCCTGTCCGACGCTTTGGTTATCAACCCACACCTCCGCGTCATCGGCATGACGGCCACGCCGTTTCGATTGAAATCCGGCTTGATCTGTTCTCCCGATCACTTTCTCAATCACGTTTGCTACGAGATCGGCATCCGCGAGTTGATCCGCGACGGCTATCTCTGCCCGCTCGTCTCGAAAGCCGGCAAATCAAAAGCACACACTGAAAACGTGTCTGTCCGCGGCGGTGAGTTCGTGGCTGGCGAACTCGAATCACTCATGAATCGTGACTCGCTGGTGGAAGCCGCCTGCCGGGAGATTGTCGAACGGACGGCGGACCGCCAGTCGTGCTTGATCTTCGCTTCCGGTGTCGAGCACGGCAAACATATCGCTCGCATATTACGCGAAAAGCATAACGCCGAGTGCGGATTCGTCTGCGGCGAGACGCCAGCGTCGGAGCGGGAAGAGTTGTTGGCTCGTTTCCGCGGCGATTCATCCGGAACACTGTTCGGCCGCGAACCGCTGAAGTATCTCTGCAACGTCAATGTCCTCACCACCGGCTTCGACGCACCGAACATCGACTGCATTGCTTTGCTGCGACCCACGATGTCGCCGGGGCTGCTAGTCCAGATGGTTGGCAGAGGACTACGTCAACATCCAGACAAACAGGACTGCCAGATCCTCGACTTCGGCGGCAACATCGAGCGCCATGGCCCGATCGACCAGATCAAGGTCAAAGAAAAGCCCGGTGAAGGTGGTCCCGCGCCCGCGAAGGAATGTCCGGAATGCAATTCGGTCATCGCCGCCGGCTACGCGGTGTGTCCCGACTGCGGATATGAGTTCCCGCCGCCAGACCGCAACCCGCACGAGTCTGAAGCGTCGTCCGCTAGTGTGCTGTCGGGTGAGATCACCAACACGGTGTATGAGGTGCAGGACGTCACCTACTACGTCCACACAAAACGCGGTGCGGATGAGGACGCGCCGAAGACGATGCGCGTCGAGTATCAAGTTGGCTTTAACGAGTTCGTGAGTGAATGGGTTTGCTTCGAGCACACTGGTTTTGCACGCCGCAAGGCCGAAGCCTGGTGGAGAAAACGTTCGCCTGATCCCGTTCCGCCCACGGCTGAACGAGCCGTCGAGCTTGCGGAAGCTGGCGCTCTCGCAGACACGCATTCCATCACCGTCCGCAGTGTCGCTGGTGAACCTTACGACCGAGTCGTCGACTACGAGCTCGGCGAATTGCCCGAACCAGTTGGTGTCGACAATTACGACAGCTTCGGTGGCGTTGATGACATTCCATTTTGAATTGATTCCGTGACAACAGTTATCCGCTCGCGATTACCGATTGACCCGCTTCAAGCGGCAATCATCGCGCTAATCCTCGGTTGGCTGCTAGGACAACTCCTCTTGTGTGCGGTTGAGTAAGCATGGCTCGCGTTTTGATCATCGGCGATACACACGCACCCGGCATGCGACGCGGCTACGTCGACTTCCTGAAACGAGTTGCAGACAACTACGCAATCAATCGCGTTGTGCATATCGGTGATCTCGTTGACTGGGCATCGATCAGCTTCCACGAGAAGAGTCCAGCGCTCAGCAACGCGGTCCGTGAGTTCGATGTGGCCAAACGCCAAGTGGCAAGTTTGGCGCGAGCATTTCCAAGTGCAGAATGGTTGATCGGAAACCATGATGCATTGACTGAGCGATAGGCGGTCACCGTTGGTCTGCCGCCACAGCTCTTGCGCGATTACGCCGACGTGTGGGAAGTCGATTGGACCGTTCATCCACGGTTTTCAAAACTGACGATCGATGGCGTGATCTACAAGCATGGCGACAGTGGCCGCGGCGGCAATGACGCAGCGTTCACGCAAGCCAAAGACAACTTCCGCTCCACGGTGATCGGCCACTATCACAGCCAGGCCGGTGTGAAGTGGTGGGCCAATCCCGAGTTCCGCGTGTTCGGCATGTCAGTCGGCTGCGGCATCGATGCCAGCCGCCTGCAGTTCGAGTACGGCCGCCGCATCGTTGCCAAACCCATCCTCGGTTGTGGCGTCGTCATCAACGGCCGTCGCACCATCTTTGAACCATGGCTGTTGAAGAGTCGTTAGTTCCCATTCACCGGAGGTGCCTGATGTTTGTCGTCCAGATTACGGAGACCCAGATGCAGATCGAAATCAACGGTGACGCCGCGCGATTGCAGCTGAAGCACAGAGAGATCAAGTGTTTGCACGTTACCGCATCAGAGCTTGCCCTGCTCGATCTGTGCCTGCACGAACTCGAAAACGAGTGTCCAGACTGCGGCGACTGCATCGTCTGTTGCCGCTGTTGTCCAGGAGAAGGTTAGTCCATGCCCGACATCATCAAGTTTCCAACCGGCGCACAGCGATCCGGCGATGCCGAGTCCGAACGCTACGACCTGATCACGCCAATCGGCCTGCGTCGCCTGGCGGAAACCTACGCCGAAGGCGCAGCGCGACACGGCGAGCGCAATTGGGAATTGGGCATGCCCGCTTCCGCGCTCATTAACCACGCTATGCGGCACATCAATCTGTGGATGGACGGTGACGAAAACGAGGATCACCTCGCACACGCGGCTTGGAATTTGATGGGGGCAATGCATTTCGAGGAAACACGACCCGAATTGATTGACGTACCGGCGCGCGAATTCGAACGGCCTTGTAACTGAACGGAAGACCTATTCTCGATGAGACACGAACGATGGAAACGAACGCCGACGTCCAACGCATTCCTTGCGTTCGCTGTTCACGATATCGCACCGGAGTTCGTCGTAAGAAGAGGTCACTTGGTGATGTGTAGAGGCGAAACCGGGAACAGGAAGGAGCCGCCTTGACGAAGCACTTCGAAGTCGCGCTTGCCTACACGCGAGCCGAACTTTGTGTGCTGCCGGCGAACTTGGCCGACAAGCGCCCCGATGCCGGGAATTGGAAGCAGTACCAGAATCGGCTTCCAACCGACGACGAACTGCGCCGATGGTTCAAACGCGACCGGCCGATGTGTTTGGTTGCCGGCCCGGCGTCCGACGGCCTGGAGATGATCGACTTCGACTGTGGCGGTGAGAAGTTCGTCTGGTGGCGATACAAGGTTGAACTGCAGTCGCCGGGTTTGACCGATCAGCTTGTGTTGGAACGATCGCCCTCGGGCGGCTGGCACGCAGTCTATCGTCATGAATCGGATGTCTATGGCAACCTGAAACTCGCCGAGCGCCAGGTCGTTGTCCCGGAAAACAAGGAATACGAGTTCTACGGCAAGAAGTACAAACCAGCCAAAGTCGGAGACCAATATGTCATCTGCTTGACGGTGATCGAAACACGAGGCGAAGGCGGTATCTTTCTGTGCGATCCGACGCCGGGTTACATCTTAACGCAGGGACGCTTCGAGCAACTGCCCGTCATCACCGAAGAGCAACGGATGCTGTTGCTTGAAACAGCGTGGTCACTTACGGAACTGAAGCACGAACCCGATCCAGAACCTGCGACGGTGAGCAGATCGCCAGTAGGTGGCGACACCGATGGACGTCCCGGTGATGACTTCAACGAACACGGTGACATCCGACCGACGCTTCGCGCCCACGGCTGGACGCTTAAGAAACGTGGCGACAATGAATACTGGTGCCGACCTGGAAAGTCCCACGGCACGAGTGCGACGCTCAAGGACAACGTGTTCTATGTGTTCTCGACCAATGCATTTCCGTTTGAACCGGGGCACGGGTATTCCAACTTCCATGCCTACACCTTGCTCGAACATGGCAAAAACGAATGGGCCGCGGCCGCCTCCGCACTGCGACGGGAAGGCTACGGCAACCCGTATGTCGCGCCGGCCATTCATGTCGGCGCGGCCGAGCCCGTAGCCGATCCGCCACCGAAAAGCGAAAGCCCGAATCCAGGACCGATTCCCGATTCGCTCTTACATGTTCCGGGTTTCGTGGACGATGTCATGCGCTACTCACTAAAGAACGCGCCGTATCCAAGCGTGCCATTGGCGTTCTGCGGTGCCATGGCATTGCAGTCGTTCCTGTGTGGTCGCAAGATTTGCGACGCGGGTGATCTGCGTCCCAACGTCTACCTATTAGCACTCGCCAGCAGCGGGACCGGCAAGGACTTTCCTCGCAAGGTCAACTCGCGTGTGCTCTTCGAGATTGGGCACAGTAACTCGCTCGGCGACAAGTTCGCCAGCGGCGAGGGGATTCAAGACGCTCTGGCTCGCAACTATTCGATGCTGTTTCAAAACGACGAGATGGATGGCGTGCTCCGCCAGATCAACCTGGACCGCGAGAGTAAACGCGAGTCGATTTTTAACATCCTGTTAACGCTCTACACGTCGGCCAGCGAAGTCTATCCGATCCGCACGAAAGCCAACCAGAAAGACGACGCTCAGATCGATCAACCGCATTTGACGCTGTTCGGAACAGCCACGCCGCAGTATTTCTACGAGTCGTTGTCGCATCGGATGCTGACCAATGGCTTCTTCGCCCGCATGATCATCATCGACGTTGGCAAACGCGGTGAAGGTCAAACGCCAGGTTCGACTCGCCAGTTACCCGAATCGATTCTTCGGGTCGCGCACTGGTGGGGAGATTTCCAACCCGGTACGCAGCGAATGAACCTACTGGAAGTGCACCCAGAGCCACGAGTCGTGCCGTATACACCCGAATCGGCGAAAGCGGTTATTAAGCTACAGCGTTAAGCAGACGCCGAAAACGACGGGGCAAATGAACGCAACGACGAAATCGCTCGAGTCGCCTGGAGCCGAACCTGCGAGAACGCCAAGAAGCTGGCGTTGCTCTACGCCTGCAGCGCAAACCACGAAGCCCCCGAGATCGGCATCGCGGCGGTTGAATGGGCCACACAGTTCGCCATGCATCAAACACGGCGGCAACTGTACTTGGCAACGATCTACGTGGCCGAGAACCCGTTTCACGCCGAGTGCTTGAAGCTGTTTCGCAAACTCCGCGAAGCGCCTGACCAACAAATGCAGCGGCAGCATCTGCTGCGGGCCATGCGCTGCAAGGCCGTCGACTTCGACCAGATCATCATCACGCTGGTCCAGCAAGGGGACATC
>CAUJKL010000334.1 GCA_963204995.1 Planctomycetota bacterium
ATCGGAGTGTATTGCCTGCCGATCATTACGCCCTGCCCGAGCAGCATGCGGTCGGGTTCGGTCCCGACGTCTTAACACTCCAACAAATAGGCGGCGGTGCGGAGACGACAGATGCTGGTTCGCAAGAAGGCGGTGTGATGCTCGCGCCGCCGAAGCTACAACCGATCGCGGAAACCGATATGGCGTTCTACCGCAGGAAACAGAAGACGGTCACCGTGCGGCATGTCAGCGGTGACCGGATCGTGGCGATCATCGAGATCGTCTCGCCGGGTAACAAAGCGGCCCGCAATCCCTTGCGAGCGTTTGCCGCCAAGGCCGCGGAGTTGCTCGATCAGCAGATTCACCTGCTGATCGTCGATTTGCTGCCACCGGGCCGGCGTGATCCCGATGGTATCCACGGCGAGATTTGGCAGGAGATCGCCGGCGAGGAATATGCCGCACCGACCGACAAGCCCTTCACTTTGGCATCCTACGAAAGCGGCCTCAGCGTCCGGGCGTACGTAGTGCATGCCGCCGTCGGCGAATCGCTGACCGACATGCCGTTGTTTTTGGAACCGGAGCAAGCCGTGCAGGTTCCGCTCGAAGCAACGTACATGGCCGCCTTCAACGAGACGCCCCTCCGCTGGCGCCGCGTTCTTGAACCCGAAGCACGCTGATCGCCATCCAGCCGAAACGTAGTAGCAAGGTGGTTCTTGCCAATCGACGTGCCGCCATGTGTGTCCTGACGCGCGGGAGCCCTCATGCTACAACATGTACACACGGCACATCGAATTTGCTGTGTAACTTCCAGACACAGCAAAAATCGCAAATCGCATGAAATTCTTCACCTTTCACCTGGCCAGTCGTCGGCTTCTCGCTGGGCGCGTGGATCGGCGTGGAGCTTGCGGTACTACGGCCGCAACTGGTCAGCAAGCTCGTGTTGGTCGACGCCGCCGGCTTGCACGTCGACGGCGCTCCGATGGCCGAGTTGTTCATCGACGACTTCGACAAGATGCGTAAACTGCTGTTCTTCGATCCTGACAGTCCATTGGTCGAGCAAGCAATGCCCACGTCGATCGATGATCCGCGCATCCTGCTCTGGCTGCGAGCCCGTGAAGCCACCGCGCGTGTCGGCTGGAACCCATACCTCCACAACCCCAAGCTCCCTGCACATCTGCACCGCATCCACTGTCCGACGCTAGTCCTCTGGGGTCGCGAGGACAAACTCATCCCGCTGGCCCACGGCGAGTACTACGCCGAACACATCGCCGGTGCCAAGCTGCAAGTCTTCGACCGCTGTGGCCACATGCTGCCCTTCGAGCAAGCCGAACAGTTCGCCGCCGCGACGTTCAACTTCGTAACTTCGTAACTGGCTAGGTCGCGTGTTATGGTGCGTCGCGTGATCGTGCTCGGCGCGATGGTGATTGGACTAGTCTAGTCACGAGCAGCGTGGCGGCGTATTCTATTTACCATGAGTACTCCCGCTAAACTACCGTCATCCGGTTATCGATACATCACCAGCGTCCTTGGAGTTCGCAGTGGCCAGGCCATTGTGGAGGGGACTCGAATTGGCGTACACGACGTGATTGCCCTGTTGCAAACGGGCGAGTCGGTTGAATCGGTTGTTGCGAACTGCTTTCCCACGCTGACTCGTGCCCAAGTGTACGAATGCCTCGCATACTACGAGGATCATCGCGGCGAAATTGACGTGCTCGTGTCACGTCAGATGCAGACGGAAGTCTGATTTTCCTTCGGCCACTTGATGGAGGCACCGATGCCGACAATTGACGTACTCGAAGAACAAATTCTGCAATCGTTGGACCAACTTTCTCCGCAGGGACGCCGCCAAGCCATCATGCGGCTATTGCCATCGGCGGCTTACCTGGAACGGGCGATTGAACGAAACCGCCCACGCATGGAAGCTCTCGCCAAACAACGCGGACTCGATTGGAATGCTTTAACCGAAGACCAGAAGGAGCAACTGGTCGATCGAATCCTCCATGAATAGGACGATTCATGCGCGCCGTGTTGGACACCAACGTCTTGATCTCCGGGCTCCTCTGGCGCGGTGCTCCGCACGAATGCCTGCTGTCGGCCGAGGCAGGTCTGTACGAATTGGTCTGTACGAATTGGTCTTGGCGGAGAGCATCTTGGAAGAGTTGCGTGACAAGCTGATCCACAAGTTTGGCAACTCCTCGGAAGAGACGGACGAAATCCTGATCGGACTTCGTCGCTGTGCGGCGCTCGTGACACCGACAGGACGATCGGGCTGGGTGTCGGCCGATCCTGACGATGACAAGTTCATCGAGTCGGCATTGATTGGTCACGCCGACGCCATCGTCTCCGGGGACCATCACTTATCGGATTTGAGTGCCGTCGAAGGCGTTCCGATTCTGACCCCCTCGGCAGTTCTTGCAACGATTGGCCAGCGCAGCGGATTGAGACATCCGGAGTGTCGCACCGTTCAGAAACGGTCGTCGCGGGGCTCGAAAGAGTAAAGGAGCTGAGCGACTGACTGTCTTGAACCGAAACACGTGCCTGTCCGGCGCGATCGAAAAGTCTGCAAGTTTTGGGTCGAGCCAATTGCTGTGAGCAGCAACAACGGGTTCACGGCGAAAGAGCTCCATCAGAACAGAGCGATCATCCGAGACAACCTTTCGGATATTCTCGCCCGGAACCCGATACCGAGTCGCGCAGGCCAAGTGAACCGCGTCACCAATTCGGAGTTCGATGCCGTCGTCAATTGCGAATCGCGTGCTTTTTAGCCGGGGCGACGGTCAGTTGGGCCCGACGGCGCGAGGCCGGCTTATCCGTAATCACGATTTGGATGTCTTGGTCGAGCGCGTTGAGAAATCGAAACAGCCTGTCGGTCGAGAACTCCCGCAAGCGGCCGCGCAGAATCTTCGAGACCTTGGGCTGGTCGATTCCCAAGACCGTTGCGACTTCCGACTGGGTCAGGCCCTTGGCGTCAATAACGTTCGCCAGCCGCTGAGCCAACCGAGACTTCAGCAACGACTCCGGCGCTTGCTCGTCGCCGAGATCGGCAAACACATTGCCGCTGCCAGCTTCAACTATTGATTTTCGTTTCATAGCGTTTCTCCCGAAGTACGCTGCCACTTCGCGTGGTGTTCCCGTGCAAGTTTGAGGCGATTGCGGATCTTGTCCATCACAGGCTTGGGTGTCGCGTTTCATGACCACGTTATGCCAGTTCTGGCAAGATTCGGCAAGTGGCTTTCGGCCTCGGATGGCCCTGACGAACGGCAACAGCACGAACTGACCACCGCGAAACGCCGCTCGTCGCGGAGCGACATTTGATGGTAGCCGTGGGTTTCAACCCACGGATGGTGATGACACGGAAATAATTCGTCGCGGAGCGACGATTGAAGGAGGGGGTTGCGGCGAAGCCGCCCTACGGAAACGGTCACCTCCGCCTTGTTTCACGGCTGGCGTGCTATACGCTGAATTGACATTCAGTCACTCGGAAATCTCAATGTCGTTGTTTGCCTTGTGGTCTTTCGCGAGTCCGTGGCTGCTGCTCTGGGGAGCGGCGGCGGCGCTACCGGTGTTGATTCATCTCTGGAGCCGCAGGCGTTACTATGAAACGCCCTGGGCGGCAACGCAGTTTTTGCTGGCTGCAATTCGACGTCACCAGCGCCGAATCCAAATCGAGCAATGGTTGTTGCTCGCAATTCGCACGCTGATTGTGTTGCTGCTGGCGATCGCTTTGGCCGAGCCGATTGTGTCGGGATTGCCTGGCATCGGCGGTCGAATGCACCATCCGCCGACTCATACAATCCTGGTCATCGATAGTTCTTATTCGATGGCCTTCGAAATGGCTGGCTCGTCACGTTTATCCAAGGCACAATCGCAGGCGGCGAAGTTGGTCGAAGAGTCTTCACCGGGCGACGCGTTTTCACTCGTGACCTTGTCCGATCCGCCGGTGGCCATCATCGGCGAACCGTCCTCGAGTCACGCTGCTGTGATCGACGAGATCAAACGTTTGGAAATCAACTATCGAGGAGCGGATCTCGCCACAACCTTGGATCAAGTAGAAGGGCTCCTTAATACGGTCGACGCGAAGTTCGAGTTGCGACGCGTTCACTTCTTCAGCGATCTCGGCAAGACAACGTGGGCAGAATCTCCGTCAAGTAATTGGCGTTCGCGATTGGCCGCGATGTCGCAACGTGCAGGATTGCAATTGAGCGTTGTCGATCCGACCGCCACCCCGGAAAACATGGCCATCACACGCATCGCGCTGTCTAACGACAGCGTGAACATTGGCGAGCCAGTATCGGTCGAAGTGGAAGTCGCGAACTTTACAAGTCGCCAGCAGTCGCGAAAGCGAGTTGACTTGATCGTCGATGGGCAGCGCGTGGGTGAGCAGTTTGTCGATTTAGAGATCGGTGGGCGTGCCTCAGCGTCCTTTGCGGTCGCTTTGAACGTCGCCGGCGATCATGTCCTGCAAGCGTCGATCTCTGACGATGGGTTGAAAGTTGATAACCAGCGGTGGTTGTCCGTTCCGGTTCGCGATGCGACACGCGTAGTCTGTGTCCAGGGCCAGCCTCATGCCGCCGATTACGTGGCGTTGGCGCTGCAATCGGACGACGAGTCGCGAGGGCTCCGCGCGGAGGTGGCGTCGGAACATGCAATTCTCGAACGAGCGCTGCCTGAGTATGACTGTATCTTCCTCTGCAACGTGGCTCGTTTCACGCCGGACGAAGCACGGCAGTTGCAACAGTATGTCGAGCAGGGTGGCGGATTGGTATTCGTACTCGGCGACTTGGTACGAGCCGATATGTATAACGAAACGCTTGGGCGCGAGTCGGTAACGAACTTATTACCGGCCAAGCTGAATGAAATTGTCGGCGATCGTCGGCACGTGTTTGATCCACTCGAGTATCGCCATCCGCTAACCGTACCATTTCGCGGGCACGAGCGTGCCGGTTTGCTGACCGTGCCGACTTGGCGATATATTCGTCTCGATCAAGTCGATACCGCCGCGTCTGTGGCGCTCGCCTTTGACAACGGCGATCCGGCCATCATCACTGCGGAGAGAGGGCAGGGGCGAGTGTTGCTCGTCGCCACGGCGGCCTCGCCGGAATCGGTTGATCGTTCGACCGATCCACCGACTCCTTGGACCGCACTCGCGTCCTGGCCTAGCTTCCCGCCACTGATTCACGAAATGGTTCGTTTTGCCGTGAGTAATCGCGTTGCACAGCGCAATGTGCTGGTCGGCGATTTGATTTCGTTGCAACTTTCGGCGGAGCAAGCCAAAGCGGCAGGAACCTTAGACACTCCCGATAATCAACAGATCGCGTTGCGACTCGACGGCGGCGAGCGGCTGTGGACGTACAATCAAGTCGATCGGCCGGGAGTCTATCGTCTGGCGTTCGCTGACGAGGCGATCCCTCCCGCGTCGTTCACTGCAAACATCACGGCATTGACACCAACTGGCAGTGAAAGCGATCTGACTCCCGTATCGAGCGACAGCTTGGCGAGTTTGTTCGATGAAGCGAGCCAACCCGTCGTCGCGTCGACGTCGCTCGGCGAGCAAGATGTCTCGTTGTTTCGCGTGGTGCTAGGCAGCCTTTTGGCGTTGCTGGTCGTCGAGACCGTGCTTGCCTGTCGCTTCGGGAGGGCAGCGCGATGATCCGTGGTGCCACTTTGCAATGTGACGTCGCCGCAAAGGTAGGACGGGTCTCCAGGCCCGTCCTGCGACGCATGGATTTCGTGATAGGACGGACGGGCCTGGAGACCCGTCCTACGGCGTTGGCTTCCGTGCCGCTGTTTGGCTGGCTGGCTGGCGACGTTCACGTTGACGGCGAGGGCGTGCAACGATCGTTTGCTCACACGGCGATCTGGCCACCTTGGGTGACTCTGTTGCTGCTGATTCTCCTGGCGATGGTTTTGCTGCGTACCTATCGACGCGAACCGCTCGCGGGACGTTGGCGTTGGTTGGCACTGGCGGCTACTCGCTTTGCCATCGTCGGCTTGGTCATCTTCATGATGTACGGTTGGGTCGAGCATCGGCATCGCACCGAGTTGCCCGAATTGATCGTCGCGATCGACAGTTCCGAGAGTATGGCCATCGTCGATAACTACCGCGACGCGCGCGTCGAGAAAGCGGTGCATCAACACTTCTCTGCCGATCCTTCGCGGCTGGGGCAAGCCAAATCGTTGCTGATGTCGGAGGAGGGGTCGTGGTTGGAAGCGATGCAAGCACGTTACCGCGTGAAGGTTGTCTCCATTGGAGATGTGGTCCGAGACCTGCTGCCCGATAAAAGTGGCGATTACTCGGAGGTGGCTGCGCTGAATGCCAAGGCCACGACAAGTCGACTCGGCGACGCAGTGCGCGAGATCATTGATCGCCAACGCGGTCGATCTACGGCCGCCATCGTGCTGTTGACCGACGGAGTCACAACTGACGGGATGACGCTCAGCGAGGCGGCCGTGTATGCGCAAAGCAGGTCGCTGCCGTTGCATATTGTCGGGCTCGGCAGCGAACAACCGCCCCGCGACCTGCGCTTGAGCGATCTGATCGTGGATGATATCGCGTTTGTGGGCGATGTTCTGAACTTTGACGTCCAGCTGCACAGCGTAGGATTTGCCAAGCGGCAAGCGACGGTTCGGTTGCGCCGCGACGAGGGGTCGATGACACTCGCGGAGGTTACCGTCGAGCTCAAGGACGATGGCACACCCATTGCCATCCGCTTGCCCCATCGCCCTCAGGAAGAAGGTGATTTTACTTACGTGCTCGAAGTCGACGGTTTCGAGGACGAACCGAACCACGACAACAATCAGCTGACTCGACGGATCAGCATTCGCAACTCGACGATTCGCGTGCTGCTCGTGCAAGCGAGTCCGAGTTACGAATATCGTTACTTAAAGAGTCTGCTGTCGCGAGCGACGAAACAGGGATCTGCCGGCGAGAAGGCCATCGATTTGACAACGATTTTGCAAGAGGCGGATCTCGACTACGTCACTGACGAAGGGACCGTGGTCAGCGCGTTTCCTGTGCAGAAAGACGAGTTGTTTAAGTACGACGTCATCCTTTTTGGCGACGCGAACCCGGCGTTCTTCAGTCGCAGCGTGTTGGGGCATGTTCGGGAATTCGTCGAAGAACGCGGGGGCGGTGTCGTGTTCATGGCGGGCCCGAACTATTTCCCGAAGCAGTACGCTACGACGCCGTTGGCAGACCTGTTGCCGTTCGATCTGGCGACGGCATCTGTGCCCTCCGCAGAAGTCACCCCGAACAACGCCTTTCGCTTGCGGCCAACCGCGATCGGCTTCGACAGTCCGACGTTTCAGTTAGGTGATTCTGCGGAGGAGTCGCGATTACTATGGTCCCAGTTGCCGGAACTTCGTTGGCTGCTGGAGATCCAAGATGTTAATCCGACGGCCATGGTACTCGCCGAGCACCCGACACGCAGAACCCTGGCGGGGCGACCGCTGCCGGTGATCTTGATGCAGTTCTCCGGCGCGGGAAAAGTCATCTTTCACGCCACCGATGAAACTTACTTATGGGCGAGGTATCGCGGCAGTGATCTGGCGTACGCACGATACTGGCACCAGACCATTCGCTATCTCAGTCGGTCAAAGTTGCTGGCCGATGGTCGCCCCATCGAGATCACGACGGACTCGCAACAGTATGTGAAAGGCGACGCCGTCCGGTTGCGTGTGCTGTTTCGAGACGAGCGATTGGCACCCGTTGAAGACGATGGCGTCACGTTAGCGTTGGAGGCCGCGCACGGCCAGCGTTTGCCGGTAACCCTTTCGCGTACATCCGCGGAGCGAGGAGTCTTTGAAGCCACGGTCAGCGATCTCGCCGAAGGGAAATACCAGGCTCAACTTGCGACGCCTTTGGTTTCTCAGCCGCCGCTGCCGCTTCAATTCTCGGTCGACTCGCTGGTCAAGGAGAATACGCGTTTGGAGATGAATGCCGAGGAATTGGCGGCCGCTGCGGCGACGTCTCACGGTCGCTTCTATACGATCCGGAACGCGTCCCGGCTGTTGAAGGCGCTGCCGCCCGGCGACCAAGTGCGCATCGAATCGTCCCCGCCGCAACCGATCTGGAACTCGTCGTGGCTCGCGGCGTTGTTCGTGGTACTGCTGACTACCGAGTGGGTGCTGCGTAAGCGAGCCGGGTTGTTGTAGTTCGACCGAGCCGTTAACGAAGTACGACCGTAAAAAATGCGATCAGTCCGACTAGCACGACGGCCATGCCAATGATCGTGAAAACAACCCGACTGTTTAACTCTTCGCGAACGATCTCGGGCGATTCAATCCCTTCGCCGAAGTCGAAGCCACATTCCAGGCAACTACGATAGAACTGAGGCGTGAAAGGTTCATCGCACGTCGAACAGAGCAGCAGGACGTTCGTTTCGTCGGCCACCTCGTCGGGCTCTTCGGCTTCCTCGAAATCCGCCAGTCGAAAGTCCGTACCTTGGGCCGAGCAAATAGAGCACTGTGCCTCACGTCTTGTTTGGCATGTTGGGCACAAGGGCCAGGCCGCCCAATTGCCAGAATTCCTGCTAATCAAGCTCGCCTCCTCAAATCAGTCGGAGAATATAGCATCCCGTTTCCAGTTCACATACACTAACGACTCGCACCACGCAGTCCATCCCTCCTGATACACACCGAGAAAACATTATGCCCCGCCATCTCTTTTCTCCTTCGTCCAAAACATGGCTACTCAAAGTGATCTCGCTGGTCATGCTTTCGTTTCTGCTAGTCAACACGGTGGGTCTCGCGGAAGCGCCACGCGTGCTGCCTGCTGGCCAAGTGCCAAAGGATCGTCGCTTGGAACCGCTCAAGGATCTCAACGGCTATTTTCCTTTTACTCCCGCGAAGACGAAAGAGGAGTGGGAGCCTCGTGCGGAACGCGTGCGAAGACAGATACTCGTCGCGAACGGCTTGTGGCCGATGCCAACGAAGACGCCGCTGAATGCACAGATCCACGGTGCGATCGACATGGGTGACTACACGGTGGAGAAGGCCTACTTCGAGAGTATGCCCGGTTTCTATGTGACTGGCAGCTTGTATCGCCCCAAGGGAAAAAGCGGCAAACTCGCGGCAGTGTTGTGCCCGCACGGGCATTGGCC
Organism: Planctomycetota bacterium; assembly: GCA_963204995.1. GTDB lineage: Bacteria > Planctomycetota > Planctomycetia > Pirellulales > Pirellulaceae. Next base: position 9,081 of record CAUJKL010000334.1, read on the forward strand.
GAACGGGCGGTTCTATGACAATTCGGCGGCCGCCGTGAAGAACGAGATTGAATCGGGAGCCGAGCAGTTCGAGTCGAATGGCCGCAGTCCACTGCAAGCTCGCTGTGTGCATCTCGCAAAGATGGGCTGCGTGGTCTTTCATTACGACATGATCGGTTATGCCGACAGCACGCAGATTTCGTTCGGGATCGCTCATGGCTTCGCCAAGCAACGCCCCGAGATGAACACGACTGAGAATTGGGGATTGTTCAGCCCGCAAGCCGAAGCACACTTTCAGAGCGTGATGGGACTGCAAACGTACAACTCGATTCGGGCTCTCGATTTTCTGAGCGAGTTGCCTGAGGTCGATACGAGCCGGCTGGCTGTGACCGGTGCCAGCGGTGGCGGCACGCAGACATTTCTTCTCAGCGCGATCGACCCGCGCGTGGCTGTCAGCTTTCCTGCGGTGATGGTCTCCACGGCAATGCAAGGCGGATGTACTTGCGAGAACTGCTCGAACCTGCGGATCGGGACGGGAAATATTGAGTTCGCCGCCATGTTCGCGCCAAAGCCGATCGGCATGTCCGCCGCCGATGACTGGACGAAAGAGATGACCACGAAGGGCTTCCCCGAGTTGCAACAGCACTATGGCCTGTTCGGTGTCACCGACAACGTCATGCTGGTGTCACGAACTGAGTTTAAGCACAACTACAACTCCGTCTCGCGTCACGCGATGTATCACTGGTTCAACAAACATCTCAAGCTGGGCGTGCAGGAACCAATTCAAGAGACCGAGATCAAGCTGCTCACTCAAGAGCAGATGACGGTTTGGGACGACGAGCATCGCAAGCCGGAAGGGGGCGATGATTTTGAGCGGAAGTTGTTGAGCTACTGGCATGCAGATAATCAGAAGCAGTTGGCGGTGCCGAGTTCGACCGAGTCCGATTCGTTACAGAAGTACCAAGAAATCACCGGCGGTGGGATCGACATCGTGATCGGTCGAGGAGTGTCAGCGGCCGGCGATGTCGAAGTCGAGCACATGGACGAGGCAGATCAGGGCAGCTACCTGCGAGTCCTCGGCTTACTTCGAAACAAACCACATGGCGAAGAGCTTCCCGTCGTAATCCTGCATCCGCACGAATGGAAGGGACGGGTCGTCGTGTGGCTCGACAAAGATGGAAAAGCGGGACTGTTCGACGAGGCTGGAACTCCTAAGCCAGAAATCAAAAAGCTTGTCGATGCCGGTATCTCGGTCGTCGGAGTAGATTTACTCTATCAAGGCGAGTTCCTGGCTGATGGCAAGCCGCTGGAACAGACCGGCAGCGTCGCCAATCCCCGCGAGGCCGCTGCATACACGTTCGGCTACAACCACTCGGTGTTCGCCAAGCGAGTGCATGACGTGCTCTCGGTTCTCTCGTTCGTGAAACATCACGAACTGCAGCCAAAGCAAATCGATCTCGTCGGCCTCGCGGGAGCAGGACACTGGGCCGCTGCCGCCGCCGCACAATCCCGTGGCATGCTGCACGCCGCAGCTATCGATACGCAAGGCTTTCGCTTCGGCAACGTCCTCGACATTCATTCGCCGGACTTTTTGCCGGGCGGAGCGAAGTATGGCGATCTGCCCGGGATGATCGAAGCTGCGGCAGTGGAGAACGTATGGGTCGCGGACAAATCCGGTGGGCGCGACGCGACCGACCCGAAAACGGTCGAAGACTGGCTATTGAGTCTGTAACCTACACTCAACTGCCACGTCAGTCCTTCGCTCAACGCTCGCGTTGCTTCTTTTTTCGTGGCGCTGGCCGCAAGAAATTGGTAGGCATCTCCCTCATCGGTATGTCATCCTCCTCGTCTAAAATCCAGCTACCCCCTGCGATGTGGGCGGCATCAATCAATTTGAAATACCAGTGCGTTGCGCCGAGTATGGAGATGACGCCGAAGAGTAGGGCTGACCCGATCTCTACATCGGGAACCAACCAACAGAGCACAATTGCCATGCCCACACTACAGCCGACAAGGAACAGGAGGGTGACGGCATAGACAAACAGCAATCCAAGAGCAGCTTTCATGGGTATTTCAGCACCAGTATTAACCGGCAACGGCGAGACAGTTCGGTAGTAAAATGGTTGGTGGAGTTGACAGCCGCACGAGATCCTAACGTCCAGGACTAAGTTTCGGCAAGTCTTCTGCGAAGCTGACAATCCAACGCCGGCGGCGTATAATCGCAACGTGGTGCCACAGCAGCGATTAGTTTCCGTATCAAAGGCTCGTCACGGCAACGTGTGATGGCAACTTAGGTCTTACCATGAGATGTCCTTTTCCAGGAATGGACCCGTATGTGGAGCGATCGGCAATTTGGCCGGACTTCCACGACCGTTTCATCACTCACATTGGCGAAACGCTGCAACCATCGCTGCGCCCGAAATACGCCGCCTTGGGGCAAGATCGGCTGTATGTCGTCGACAGCGGAAGGCCGATTCGGCCCGATGTTTCGATTGTTCGTTCACCATCCTATCGCGATGTTCCGACAGCCGTAGCCGTCGCGGAACCGGATGCGCCGGTCATCGTTGAGTTGTCGCGGGAAGAAATTCGCGAGCCGCTGCTCTATATCATCGAGCCCGCTGCCGGCAACCGGATCGTGACGGCAATCGAAGTGCTCAGCCCGGATAACAAGCGTTCGGGGCCCGGTCGCGATTCTTATCTCAACAAGCAAGAGGAACTGTGGGCGGCGGGTGCTCATCTGGTCGAGATCGATCTGCTGCGAGCCGGTCGCTCGACCGTCCGTGTGCCGCAAGAGGAGTTGGATCGGCTCAAACCGCATCACTATCTAGTTAGCGTGACGAGGTGCGTGCCGACTCAATGCGAGTTGTACGGCTTTGCCCTACAGCAGCGACTCCCACGCATCAAGGTTCCGCTAGCCAACGGTGATCCTGACATCACACTCGATTTGCAAGCGGTCTTCCAACGTTGTTGGGAGTCTGGCCCGTATCCCGAACTGCTGCAGTACAACGCTCCGCCACCCGGCGAATTGGACGCTGACGAACTAACGTGGTGTCGACAGCAACTGGTCGCAGCCGGAATCGGTAACGGTTAGTACCCTCTGTTTCTTGTGCGTCTTCGTTGTTCGGCTGCAGCGAGCGGTGCCGTAAGAGCAAGTAAGACGATTAGACTTAAGCGACGCATGGTTCCGACCTCGCAATACACAAACTGAAGGCGAGAGACGCCGGTGGATTTCTTCAGTGTCACGATTTGATCCTTTTGAGCTAGTAGAGCGAGGCATCGCTCACGTCGCACATGGTATTTCGAGCGATGTCGAACGGCGAGCTACGTGGTGAAAGCTTCCAGCTTCTAAACCTCGGCGAGAATGCAAGCTGGGAGCTTACACCACATCAGATTACCGAGTTGCTTCATCGCTGAGCCGGTTGTAGTCTTCAGGTGTATCGAGGTCACCGTGAATTTCACGACTGTTGCATATGAGTTCGCGTACCGGGAACCGCTCCAACAATACATTGACACCTTCGCATTCCGACAGCGATGCAACCTCGAAAGCAAAAGCCCAAGGAAATAGGACCGGATGGCCTCGCTTGCCATCGCTGGTCGGAACGATGATCGCCGGAGATGCCGGGTCGTGGGCGGCCATGACTTGCTTGATGACCACCGGATCAAGCCGAGGCATGTCGGCCGGAGCCAGTAACCAGACGTCGCTTTCAACCGGGGAAAACTCCTCACGGATACAACTCAGCGCCGCGAGCACCGAGTCTTTCATTTCCGGAGGTGCGATTTCGGGAGTGACAATCGTCGCGTTGCCGCACAGAGTTCGAAGCTCGGTCTGATCCTGACGCATCACGACGACGATCTCATCAACACCACTGGCTCGCCAACTCGCGAGCAGCGATTCGATGACCGTCGCATCGCCCCACGGCAGCAGCAGCTTGTCTTGTCCCATGCGTCGGCTTCGACCGGCAGCGGGGACGATGGCAAAGCTGCGAACGCCGTTCATTCCGAACACCTGACGGCTTCGGGACGACCCGGTACGACGCCGCCACGATTGCGGTGCGAGACGAGTTCGGCGCAGATGCTGACGGCGATCTCGGGGACGGTCTGCGAGCCGATATCGATTCCGAGCGGTGCATAGACGCGTTCCAACGCGTCTGCGGAAATGCCTTTATCAATCAGGTCATCAAAAATCATTTTGATCTTGCGCCGACTGCCGATCATGCCAACATAACGAGCGCCGCGCTCGGCGAGGTGAAACAGCGCTTCTTCGTCGTGATTGTGCCCGCGCGTGACGATCATGCAGTAGGTGTCGGGCGTGATCTCGACATTCGCCAACACTTCTTCGATCGAACCCGCAATCCGACGCTGAGCACGCGGAAAACGTTCTTCGCTGATGACGTCGGCCCGATCGTCCACGACCCACACATCGAACTGCAAGTCGACGGCTAATGCCGCTACCGCTTGCCCAACGTGGCCGCCACCGACGATCAACAAGCGACAGCGCGGATCGGTCGGCAGATACGCGATGCCGTGCGAGGCGTAGGGACGCGGTCGCGTGGCGAGTGGCTGAAGGTACTGAGTAACCGGCGTCGGCACGTCTGATGTGGTAGCGTATAAGGACGCCATGAGCTTTTCGTGAGCGTCGAACAAATAACTGGTGGGAGCTTGGATGCCGCTCGATTCGCCGGAAAAGACAATTGCTTCGGTTACGCCTTGTCCTTGCTCGTTGGCTTCCGCAAGCGTCAGGAAATAGCTCCGCGCGGCGGGGTCTCGAATTGGATCGATCAGAATTTGCATCCGTCCACCACAGATCAAACCGTCGTCCCAACCATAATCACTGTCGAGCTGAAACGTCGCGACTTCTGCTTTACCTCTGTGTAGCACCGCGAGCGCACGACGCTTGACTTCGGCTTCGACACAACCTCCGCCCAGCGTTCCCGCTTGCGATCCGTCCTCATAGACAAGCATCATCGCGCCGGCCTTCTGAGGCGTCGAGCCGCGTGTTTCGACCAGGCGGCAATATGCCACGGGGCGATTCGCGTTTAATGCACTGGCTAACACTCGCACGATTTCTTGCACGGATAATTCCTTGGCGATTCGTAGGGCGGGCGTTAGTCCGGCGGTAGTCGGGTTGCCTCGCGACGAGACGGACTAAAGTCCATCCTACGCCTACGCGGGTTCGAGAACTTGAATGGAGACACCTTTGACTAGATCTTTCACCGTTTCTCGATAGCTGATCATGTGCGGAGCGACGAGATGAGCCTTCAACGCCTCAAGGCTTTCCCACTTCTCGACAACCGTCACAACATCGGCACGAACGGTCGGCTGAGCTTTGATTTCGGTGGACAAGTCCACTGTCGGCTCGTACTCGATGCAACCTTTCTCGGCCAGGACGTTTGGCACGTTGGCACGAAAGGCTTTGACGAACTGTTCGCGTTTTCCTGCGGCGAGTTCAACGGTGGCAATTACATAGATCATGGCTAACTGACTCCCGATACCGGCGCTGGCGTGTGTGTAGGACGGGTCTCCTGGCCCGTCCAGAGGGGATCCGTCCGTCGCAGAACGGGCCAGGAGACCCGTTCTACGTCGCTTGTGCTCTCTCGTTCTCAAACCATCATTGTGATCGTCGCGTTTCATCGAGACAACGGGGCGGACTCGCGGAGTGAAACGTATGCTCTCTCACAGTCCCGCTCCACATACTCGGTTATCCTCGCTAAGATGAGACCTCACAACCGCGAAAGGGAGCTGGCATGGGCCTTGTTGAGATTATTGGAATGAACGCCAAGGGATTGAACGTCGAACAGGCCGTGCGTGAACGCTACTCAGCCGCATCCAAGGAACAAGTGCCGGCGCTGTGCTGTCCCGTCAACTACGAGAAGCAGTACCTGGAGGTATTGCCGCAGGAGTTGATCGATCGGGACTACGGTTGTGGCGACCCTTCGAAGTATGTCCACGCAGGCGAGACGGTGTTGGATCTTGGCTCGGGTGGCGGAAAGATTTGCTACATCGCTTCGCAGATCGTTGGCCCACAAGGGCGTGTCGTGGGCGTTGATATGAACGATGATATGCTGGAGCTGGCGCGCAAGTACCGC
>CAUJKL010000335.1 GCA_963204995.1 Planctomycetota bacterium
CGCCCATTGCAAGTCGGTATGCTTTTGGGTCAAATCTTCATAACGACGGTTGTGATTGTCAACTTGTGTTAGCCGTTTTGTTCTTTGCCTGCCGCCGCTCCGCTTGAGTGACGACTCCCTGCCTGCTTGGAGGATTTCCGACGATGAGTTACCTGCGTTGCCTCTTTACTATAAGTATCAGCCTGTTCGCTATCGCGACCAATTCGACGGCGGACGAGCCCGGTTTTGTTTCGATGTTCAACGGCTCGGATTTGACCGGCTGGGAAGGGCAACCGGGTTGGTGGTCGGTGCGGGACGGCGTGTTGATTGCGGAAAGTACTGCGGAGAAACCTTGTACGCGGTCGCACTATTTGTACTGGACTGGCGGCGAGCCGGGAGACTTCGACATGCGCTGCCGTTTCCGCATCTCCGCCGAGGGCAACTCGGGTGTGCAATTCCGTAGCGAACGTCGTGCTAACTGGGATACCTGGGGTTATCAAGGCGACATGGACGGTGCAGGCGTCTATATGGGCTGTCTGTATCAACATGAGCGCGGCTTGGTCGCTCAGCGCGGACAGAAAGTGCATATCGATCAAGAGGGTAAGAAGACGATCACGACGTTCGCCGATGCTGACGAACTATTGAAAGGCGTCCACCGGCAACAGTGGAACTCGTATCGCATCCTGGCCAAAGGGCCTCACGTTTCGATGTGGATTAACGACGTGTTGATGTGCGAGGTCGAGGATCACCAGCCGCGATTGGGTCTGCGGAAAGGAATCATCGCCCTGCAGATGCACCAGGGCCCACCGATGAAGGTCGAGTACTCAGATTTGAAGATTCGGATCGATACTCCCTGAGACAACCGTTACCCTGTTCGTGAGGATCGGTGGACAAATGAGTGTCGTAGGACGGGCCAGGAGACCCATCCTACCTGTGCGATCCTTAGCGTCACTCGAAAGTTTCCCGAATGAGACGAATCCATTGCTTGCTGACGATCGGTGTCGTACTGATGCTGCTGACACCTACTCCGGCTCAGTCGGAAACGACCGAGAACCTGCCCGAGGCAACTGCCCAGCAACTACCGCGCTGGCGAGGTTTCAATCTGTTAGAGAAATTTCATTTGCAATGGAGCAACGGCCCGTTTCGGGAAGACGATTTTCGCTGGATTCACGAATGGGGATTCGACTTCGTCCGGCTACCGATGGACTACCGGGTTTGGATCGAGGACGGAGATTGGAATCAGTTCGACGAAACGCAATTGCGGCAAATCGATCAGGCGGTCGAGTGGGGTCAGAAGTATTCGATCCATGTCTGTATCAATTTTCATCGAGCCCCCGGCTACACCGTCGCCCATCCGCCCGAAGCAACGAACTTGTGGAATGATCCGAATACGCAAGAGGTGTGCGCCAAACATTGGGCCATGTTCGCCAAGCGTTATCGCGGCATCCCCGGCAATCAACTCAGTTTCAACTTGTTCAATGAGCCATCCGATGTCGCGGCCGCGGCATACGTCGAGGTCGTTCGCAAGATGGCCGCTGCCATTCGCGCGGAAGATCCGCAGCGGCTGATCATCTCGGATGGCCTGCAATGGGGCCAGCATCCGATTCCGGAGTTGGCCAAGCTGAACATCGCGCAAGCCACGCGCGGCTATACGCCAATGGACATCACGCACTTTAAGGCCAATTGGGTCGATGGCGCGAATCAATACGCTGAACCAGCGTGGCCTCGCGTGCGAGCCTATGGATCTTTGTATGCTCCAGGCAAGCCGGACTTGTCGCCAGAAGCAATCAAGCCACTGGTGGTGACGGGAAACTTTGACCGTCCCACGCCGCTGCGTGTCCGCTTGAATGTCGTTTCGTCCCGCGCGACGCTGGTGGCCAAAGCAGATGGCGAGGAGATGTGGCGGAAGTCATTCGTGTGCGGCCCGGGGACTGGCGAATGGCGAGAGGTGAAGTATTCGGAGCGGTACGGAATTTACCAAAATGTCTACGACCGCGATTACGAAATGACGATTCCCGCGGGGACCACGCGCGTTGAGCTGGCTCTGGAGGATGGCGATTGGCTGACGTTGAGTGAACTGGGGCTACGCCGCGCCGATGGCCGAGAAGATCAAGTGGCGTTGCGGGCGGGCTGGGATCAGCCGACCGCACAGCTTGCATATCGTGCCGACGCTGGCGAGCGACCGTTTGTGGCGTCGGAGATGGAGGATCGCCAATGGTTGTGGAACACAGCGATCGTCCCTTGGGAGCAGGCGCGGAAGTCGGGCATCGGTGTGATCGTGGGTGAATTCGGCTGCTTCAACAAGACTCCACATCGCGTCACGCTGGCTTGGATGGAAGACTGTCTGGCCAACTGGCGGCAAGCCAATATGGGCTGGGCCCTGTGGAACTTTCGCGGCTCGTTCGGGGTTCTCGACAGCCAACGAAAGGACGTCCAGTACGAGGACTTCCATGGTCATCAACTCGACCGCCAGATGCTCGATCTGTTGCAAAGGTATTAAACAAACGTCTCGCTCAGCTCAAAGAGGTCATCCATGAACACTCAACACAAAACGTCGCGACGCCGTGATTTTCTAAAAGGGCTGGGCGCAACGATCGCGCTGCCAATGATCGTTCGCTCGTCCGCACTGGGACTGGCCGATACCGTTGCGCCGAGCAACCGGATCACGATGGGGCTGATTGGCTGTGGCGGTCATGGGACCGGTTGGAACTTGGACCGCATGTTGGAAAATCCCGACCAGCAAGTGGTCGCCGTGTGCGACGTCGATGCGCAGCATGTCGCAGCGGCTGAGAAGAAAGTCAACCAGTATTATTCGAAGCTGTTTGGTGGTGAATACAAATGTGCTGTCCATCGTGATTTCCGCGAGCTGATCAATCGCAAGGACATTGACGCGGTCGATGTGGCCACGCCGGATCATTGGCACGTGATTCCGGCTTTGATGGCCGTACGGGCCGGCAAGCATGTCATTTGCGAGAAACCGCTGTCGCTCACCATCCGCGAAGGCCGCATGCTGGCCGACGAGTCGAAGAAGTCGGGGTTGGTGTTTCAAACCGCGTCGGAGAATCGGTCCATCGATTCTTACATCAAGATCTGCGAACTGGTTCATGGCGGGTACATCGGCGAACTCAATCATGTCAAGGTTCTACTTCCCAAAGACAACGAAGGCCGAGGCAACGAAGATTTCACGATTCAAAATCCGCCCAGCGGTTTGGACTATGAGATGTGGCAGGGCCAAGCGCCGCTGGCACCTTATTGCCCGGCCCGTGTCCACAACACGTTTCGCTGGAATCTGGCTTATTCGGGCGGGCGACTGACCGATTGGGGCGCTCACTTGTTCGATCTCGTTCAATGGGCCAGCGGACATCAGGAAACGGGACCGGTCGAAGTCGAAGGAACCGGCAAGTTCCCGCCACGCGATGCCATTTGGAACACGGCGGGTGAATTCGATCTGCAATATCGGTATCAGAACGGGTTGACGATGCACGCCTGGAGCGAAGGGACGCCGGGGATCAAGTTCGAAGGGACCGAAGGCTGGGTCATGTTCCGTGGCTGGCGCGCTCCGCTGACTGCCAGCAATCCGAAGATCCTGGACGTGGACATCCCCGAGTCGAAAAGATTGCATCGTCCTAGAACGATTTGCCAACGAGAGCATTCCAGCGTGCCAGCCGGCGGCGAACATTTTGATTTTACCGACTGCATCAAGAACGGCGGCACCACTTACGCTCCGGCCGAGATCGGGCATCGTACGATCTCGATCTCGCACATCGGAAACATTTCGATGCAACTGGGGCGCAAGCTGCAATGGGATCCCGTCAAAGAAGAATTCGCCAACGACGCCGAGGCCAACGCGTTGCTCAGCCGCGAGCAACGAGAACCGTGGAGCATCAAGAGCATCGACTCGTGGTTAAACGTCGGGTAGACCGGAACCCGAAGCGGCGCAGCGTGAGTTTTTTGGAGTGCTGTGACTTGTCACAGCTTTTCTTCTGCTTTGCAGCGAACGTCTCTCTCCTTGGAGAACCGGCGAAGCGTGAAAAGTGGCTACGCCACGGGAGCAAAGCGGCGACAAGTCGCCGCAGTCCAAAGGGCCAAAGCTCATTCTAGCCGCGAAGTTCACGGGCTCGGGGCGTCACCGTGTTGATGTTCGCCGTTACGTCGGCATCGACGTTCCCTAATGCCCAGGCCAGACCGCCGAGTACGATCTGTTGAAAGGGCTCCTCCATCCAGACATTTTCGCGATGAGCCATCGAAGTAACGAATACGCGACCTTGGCCATGCCGGCGAGCCCACGTGGATGGATAGGGAGGTCGTTGATAACAATCGCCTTTCATGCCGGCGGTTTCCTGGACGAGAATCACGTGCAGGTCATCGGCAAAGTTTTTTAGCGCGTACCACTCCTCGAGCAACTTGAACGAGTCGCCCAAGCCGTTCATCCCCGGAAAGTTTGGCGACGCAACGCGCATCGTCGCTTCTTGTTGCGGGCCGTGAGCGATGAACTCGCCGCCAATCATCGCGATGTACGGATCGAGTTCCGTGCTGTTGGCGACCATTGGACCGGGAGTCCTCCAGCAAGCGCAACTCGAATGAAACGCCACGAATCCCTTGCCGCCGGCGACAGCGTCCAACAGTCGTTGCTTCCCAGCAAGTGACATCGGCGGTTCACCCTGCTCGCCGGGAACGGTCAAGTCATTGTTCGTATAAAACGCGATCGCGTCGTACTGGTCCAAGTCACGATCAAACACACGTCCGTCCTTCGTACACTCGACCTCAATGCCAATCCGCTGGCCCATGTCGATCAGCGCTCGTTCTGAATGGCTCAGCGCATCACCTTTACGTTGGACGACAGGGTGATAGAAGCCGACATTGCGAGTGAAGTAGAGCACCTTCTGCTTCTTCCCATCCGCCCCTGCGACCCAATTCGCAGGAAAGGTCGAAGCGGCCAGTGCGGTGACTCCGGCTGTTAAAAACATCTCGCGACGATTCATGGTGTTGCCTCGCTTTTAGTGTCGTTAGGCGATCAGGAGTTCAGAACTTTCCGGCAGCGGTATGACATTTGGCAGTTGCCGGCACTGCGAAGACTTGTTCCGGCCTACAATACTCTTCTTCAAGAACGCACCACTAGGGGCCGGAGAGAGAACTCTGCTGCGGCATGAGTCGCAGCTCACATAGCCTTGATAATAGCAGGAGTTGTGCGAGTTCGCCGTATTTTCCGGAGAAACAGTTGACAGGGTGTGGTGTTACGTATATATGTAAAGGCGACATCACGAGTCCTGTTTAGTGCTAGTATGCTTCGCCGAGCAGGAACGTTGTCTCGCACGACCCAAATGATATCCCTCCTTAGACAAGCACGCCCCCGAGGCAAACACTTTGCCTTCACGCCGAACAACTGACGCAGTTTTGTCGTCAAGCTCATAACACAAAGAGACTGGTCGACCTTATGGCCTCTCGTCGACCGCCTCGTGAACGTTTGTAGAACGACGGAGTTCCCGTTGCGAGTTCCACGCGACTCGTATCGGTAGTGATATGCAATAAGACCCACCGCAACAGATTTTCGATACCAGACCTTGAGGAGCCAGAAACATGAAACCGACAGCGATTCGTTCAAGAGTAGGGATGTGGCTGGCTGTTGTGTCCTTGGCTATCTTTCTGTGCAGCAATCTCGCTGTTGGCCAGACCGCAGAAGACGCAGCCGTGACCAAGGCCGAGGCCGCTGCCGCCAAGGCCACCGCCGACAAAGTCGCTGCCGAGAAAGCATTGCCGGCCGCGATCGCCGCCGCGAAGGCAGCCGAAGCTGCTGCTGCCGAGGCCAAGGCCGCCGCCGACAAAGCGAAGGCGATTGCCGACAAAGCCGCCGCCGACAAGGTCACCGCCGAGAAGGCTGTGGCCGCCTCGATCGCCGCCGAGAAAGCTGCCATCGAACAGATTGCCGCCGCCAAGATCGCCGCCATTAAGGCGGCTGCACGTAGGGTCGCTCAAGCGGAAATCGCAAAACGCAAGGCCGCTCTGGATAAAATCGCGGCGGATGTTGCCGCCAAGGATGCCGAGAAGATAAAGGCTTTCACCGATAAGGCGATCGCCGACAAGATCGCTCGCGACACGCTCGCCGCGGAGAAGGCACAAGTTGACAAAGCAGAAGCGGAGAAGGCTTTGGCCGAGAAGACTGCGGCTGTGGAAAAGGCGAAAGCAGATGTTAACGCCGCTGCCGCTGCCGCCAAGAAGGCTCCCGAAGACAAGGAACTCGCACAGAAAGCGACCGCTGCCGAGATTGCCTTTAGTCGGGCGGAACGTGATCAGACGAACGCCGCGAATGCACTTCGATCCCAGGAATCGACGCTTCGTTCCGTAACTGCGGAGCTTGATGCGGGCAAGGACGTCCTGGAGAAGATCGCTGCCGCCAAAGCCGGCAACGCTCCCAAAGATGCGGATGCCGCCAAGAAGGCGATACAGGCGATCGAGACTTATACGACCACCGCCGTGACGCAAGCCATCGATAAAGAAAAGGTCGCCCACGAGCAAGCGGTTGCTGCCAAGGCGGTCGCCGAACGAGCCTTGCCTCAAAAGGTTGCCACGACGAAAACGGCGACTGATAAAGTCGCCGCGACGAAGGCCGTTGCCGAAAAGGCGGTTGCTTCCAAGACGGCCGCCGAGAAGGCGGTCAGTGACAGCGCGGCTGCTGTTCAAGCGACTGCGGAGAAAGCCGCCGCTGCCAAGGCTGCCGCCGACAAAGCTGCTGCCGACCTAGCCGCTGCGAACAAACTGGTCAGTGACAAGGCGGCGGTTGTGAAAGCGACGGCGGAAGCTGTTGCTGCCGAAAAGAGTGAAGCAAACACCGCCGCTGCCGCCAAGGCCGCGGCGGAAAAGGCCGACGCCGACAAGTCGCTGGCTGAAAAGACGAAGGTTGCCGAGACCGCGAACTCGCAACTGGCTGCCGCCAAGACCGATGCCGAAAAGGCGGTTGCTCAGAAGGCCGCTGCCGATAAGACACTCGCCGAACGAATCGCCACCGACAAGGCCGCTGCCACATCAGCAGCCACTGCCGTCGCGGCCTTGGAAGCTGCGACTGCCGCCGAGAAAGCCGCTCGCACTGAACTGGCCAGCAAGGATCCTCAGATCAAAGATGCGTTGGCCCGCTACTACGAAGCCGTTGCGATTGTCGAAGGTGGATTGAAGCCGTTGGCGACTGACAAGTGGGATTATGCCAAGGCCCGCCATCTACTTTGCCGAGCCGGTTTCGGCGGCACTCCCGAAGAAGTAGAACAGCTCTACGCGATGGGCTTGCACGCAGCGGTGGAATACCTGGTCGATTACGATCAACGTCCCACTCTGGATCTGCCGTTCAACGCCACTCTTCCCGAGCCCACGATTCGCAACGAGAATCGACTGGAATTCACGCGGCAGCGAGAGCTGATCAACCGTCGACGAGCCGAGGATGGCCGACAGCAGAATGCGCTGCGTGATTGGTGGTTGCAACGCATGGTTCAATCGCCCCGACCGCTGCAAGAGAAGCTTGTATTGTTCTGGCACGGGCACTTCGCTACCGAGTACCAAACGGTGCGAGACAGCTATGCGTTGGCTCAGCAGAACGACCTCTTACGACAGCACGCGGCAGGCAACTTCGGCGCGTTGCTGCATGGTATTGCACAAGACCCGGCCATGCTGCGTTACTTGGATAACAACAGCAATATCAAGGGTCGTCCCAACGAGAACTTCGCTCGAGAGATTATGGAATTGTTCTCGATGGGTGAAGGCAACTACACCGAAGAGGACATCATGGAAGGTGCCCGCGCGCTGACCGGATACACGTACGACAACAACTCCAGGCAGTTCCGGTTTATCGTGTCGCGGCACGACACGGAGAACAAGACCATTTTCGGACGCACCGGAAACTACGCAGGCGACGACTTCGTCGACTTGATTTTGCAACAGCCGTTTACACCGCAGTTCGTCGCCCGTAAGCAGTTCGTATTCTTCGGACACGAGAACCCCAGTGACGAGACGGTCTCGCGGCTGGCCGCGATCTTGAAAGGGCACCAGTATGATCTTGGCCCCATGCTGAAGAACTTGTTCATGTCCGAGGAGTTTTATAGCGACGAGACGATCGCCTCGCAGATCAAGAGTCCGGTTCAGTTGATGGTCGGTACGTTGCGCGACCTAGGCATCAAAGAGGTCTCGTTCAGCACGCTCGGATCGGCCGTTGCCGCGATGGGTCAGGAGTTGTACGGACCACCCAACGTCAAGGGCTGGGAGGGTGGCCAATTTTGGGTCAACGCGAACCGCATCTTTGTCCGCTATAACGGCGTGGCCGATTTGGTCGAGAACATCGCGGTGCCGAACCAGCCGCGCGGCTTGGATATCGTCGGCGCGTTGGAAGGGAAGAAGATCGACACGCCGGAGCAAGTCGTCGAATTCCTGGCCAAGAGTTGTTTCGTCCAGTCGTTGTCGGCAGACAAGCAGAAAGTGCTGACCGAACAAGTCGCATCGTTGCCACCGCGTTCGGAGTGGGAGAACCAGCGGAGTCAGGTCAACGCCAAACTGCGCATGCTGTTGGTGTTGATGATGAGCATGCCCGAGTACCAGTGTACTTAAGGAGTCCGATCACGAAGCGAAAGGCCACCGTCAGTTAGCGTTTTAAGCCACCTACCGAATACGAAGTTGCAGGAGAGTTAGCTATGTCGCAAATTAAGATCGCAGCCCGTCGTGAGTTCTTGACGCAGGGTCTCGGTGTCGTTGGTATCGCCGCAGGAGCTGCTGCCACGGTCCCAAATTTCTTGGTCAAAACCGCCCTGGCGGGACCACAGGCCACATCCGATCAGAGCGTGCTCGTCGTCTTACAGTTGAGTGGTGGTCACGATGGCCTGAGCGCTGTCGTACCGTATGGAGACGATGGCTACGGTCGCAATCGGCAAGCTTCTCGCATTCAAGCGGACGAGGTGTTGAAGATCGACAACTACCTTGGTTTGCATCCTAATCTGACGTCGTTCAAGGATCTGCTCGACGCGGGATGCTTCGCCGCGGTTCAAGCCGTGGGTTACCCGAATCCCAACTTGAGTCACTTCACGTCAATGGATATCTGGCACTTGGCGGACAACGAAGCTCGCAGTAACAGCACGGCCAAGGAGAATCGCTTTGGCTGGATCGGCAAGTACTGCGACGTGGCTTATAAAAATGATCCCAATCCCCAGGTGGCCATTTCCTTGGGCAGCGGCCAGAGTCCACGGGCGTTGAACGGGCTGGAGCATCCGGGAATCAGCTTCAGTCAGCCGCAGTCGTTCCGATATCTCGGCGATCGCGGTAACCAAGAACGCGCCGAGGCCTACGCCAAGCTCAATCAGATGACGCCGAAAGGCCTGTCGAGCGACCAGGATTTTGTCACGCAGACGGCTCTCAATGCCAATGCTGCCAGCGCATCGATTCGAGAATTGGCGGGCAATTACAAGACCGATGTCAGCTATCCTACCGGCTCGCTGGCCGCGTCGTTGAAGACCGTAGCGTCGTTGATCGCGGGCGGTTTGAACACGCGGGTCTACTACGTGTTCCAAGGCGGCTTCGATACGCACTTCTTCCAACGAGCCCGTCACGACTCCTTGATGGCTGAGTTAGGCGGCGCGGTCGGTGCGTTCCAACAAGACTTGGCCGCACAAGGCAATACCGAGCGCGTGTTGACGATGGCGTTCAGCGAATTCGGTCGCCGCGTGACGGAGAACGGTAGTCAGGGAACGGATCACGGCATCGCAGGTCCGATGTTCCTGGTCGGGCCGGGCGTGAAGGCCGGTATCCACGGCGAGGCTCCGGATCTGGCGCAAGACAAAATGGTCGCGGGCCGAGATCTGCAACACAAGATCGACTTCCGTAGCGTCTACGCCGAGGTCTTGGAGAAATGGCTCGGATGCCCGAGCGAGCCAGTCTTGGGTGCCAAGTTTCCGTTGATCGGTTGCGTCGCATAACTGTGTGAGTGAATCGGCTGTCCTTGTTTTGGAGTTTCGTATGATGAAACCGAAAGCAAAAGTTCGTTTCTGGCTCATCGGCGTTGCCGCGACTCTCGCCATCGCGAATTCTCCGCTGGCGGGTGCGGCAGACCCGGTTTCTTTGCAGGCAGCCGAGGAGGCTGTCAAGAGCGTGGCTGCCATCGAGCAAGCCGCTCAAACGGAATGGAACTCCCGAGAAATGGCTCGTTCCGCCACCCGCGAGATTGCGCGGTCGGAGCGAAGTCGCGCGGAGGGAGCGTTGGCGGATTTCCGACGCGCTCAAGAAGTTCTAACAACGAAAGAGGCGGTCGCCACAACGGCCCGGCAGGCGGCTGACGCAGAGCAAGACGCCGCTAAGAAGGCGGCGTTGGTCGAAGCCGCGGGCAAGGCCGACGCTGAACTGACCACAGCACGCAGCAACTTGGAACAGAGAACCGTGACGATGCGTGCTGTGGTCGAGCGTTTGATCGCCGACTCGATTGCTGGCGAACGAGCCGCTCAGGAACTGCTGGTGTCCGAAGACGATTTACGCGACAAGATGGCAGCTTCGCGTGCCGCCGAACGAACCGTCCTCGAATTGAAAGCCGAAGCGGCCGAGGAATCGCAAGCCGAAGCCGCACGACGAGCCGTCTATCAAAACCAGGCCGTGGCTGCTTGGGAGAAGCAACTGTGGGCAGGAGTCCAGAAAGGAACGCTCGGGCAGATCGTCGAGATGACGAACCACGCCGGTCGTATCGCGACCGATATCGCTGCCGTGGAAGCAGACCCAGACAAAAAGAAAGTGCTGGAAGAGTTTGCTCAGCGAGAAGCCGAGGGAAAGGCCGCAGCCGAGAAGGCCATCGCGGAACGGGATGTGGCAATCGCGGCGGCGGTGGCTGAGATCTATCCATTGAAAGTAGCGGCCATGGGCGGGCTGAAGCCGCTTTCCCCAGAAGCCTGGGACTACGCCAAGGCTCGGCACTTGTTGGTTCGTGCCGGTTTCGGTGGTACCTCGCAAGAAGTACAACAGCTATTTTCGATGGGCCTGTACAAGGCGGTGGACCACTTGGTGGACTTCCATCGCCAACCTTCGGCCGGCGCGTCGTTGGATGTTGCACCTCCGTCGTTGGCCGATCCGTTGGAGAGCCAACTGCGAAACGCTTTCATTCAAAGTCAGGCGGCAGCCCCCAGGCAATCGGTGGATGGTGGTCAGCTAGGCAGGTTGCGACAATGGTGGCTCAAGCGGATGGTCGAGTCGCCTCGTCCACTTCAAGAGAAGCTGACTTTGTTTTGGCATGGGCACTTTGCCACACAGCAGAGCGTTGTTCAAAACAGTTACACGCTGTATCACCAAAACCAGCTGTTTCGCGAGCACGGCGCGGGCAACTTTGGCGGGTTGCTGTATGGCATCGTGCATGATCCGGTGATGATCCGCTATTTGGATAACAACCTGAACGTCAAGGGTCACGCGAACGAGAACTTGGCCCGCGAGATCATGGAACTGTTCGCGATGGGTGTCGACCAAGGGTACACGGAGGCGGATATTCGCGAAGCCGCCCGCGCCCTGACTGGATACACGTATGACAACAATACCGGCCAGTTCCGCTTCCAGCATGACAAACACGACACCAGCGACAAGACGGTCTTCGGCAAGACGGGGCCGTGGACGGGCGATGACCTCGTCAACCTTCTTCTCGACCAACCGGCGACCGCCAGATTCATCAGCCTGAAACTGTTCGAGTTCTTTGCCCACAAAGAACCGGGCAGCGAGACGGTTGATAGTCTGGCATCTGTACTGCGCACCAATCAGTACGAGTTGGGCCCGATGCTCAAGAACCTGTTCTTGTCCGAGGTGTTTTATAGCGAGGCGGCCATGGGCACGCAGATCAAGAGTCCGACACAATTAGTGGTCGGCATGCTGCGTGATGTGGGAATCAAGCAAGTCGCCAACTATGGCGAGATCGACGGCATGATTCAAAACATGGGGCAGCAGCTGTTCGAGCCGCCCGACGTCAAGGGCTGGCGAGAAGGCCGTTCGTGGATCAGCGCCAATCGCTTG
This sequence comes from Planctomycetota bacterium, assembly GCA_963204995.1. Taxonomy (GTDB): domain Bacteria; phylum Planctomycetota; class Planctomycetia; order Pirellulales; family Pirellulaceae. The sequence continues at coordinate 11,980 of CAUJKL010000335.1, forward strand.
TTTCTCCGCTACAACGCGACTGCCAATCTCATGCAGTCGGTGGCGCAGCCAGGGGGTCGCCGAGGCGCTGATTTGGTTGACGTGTTGGCCAGTGCCGAATGTAAGACCGCCGCCGATGTGGTGAATTGTCTGGCCAAGACCTGCTTCGCCAAGCCGCTCAACGACCAGCAGCGACAGAAGCTGGCGGACTTCCTCGGAGAACTCCCTCCCCAGCCGGAATGGGCCAACCAGCGGGACAACATCAATGGGAGGCTGCGGGCTGTGCTGGTCTTGATGTTGAGTACCCCCGAGTACCAACTGACTTAATCTTGGAGAACCACTGTCCGGGTATCGCAAAGACAAAGACTCGTCGTTAAACTAAACAAAAAGGGTGTACTATGTCCGATCTAAGAATTGCCACGCGACGCGAAATACTGACCCGCGGTCTTGGTATGGTCGGTATCGGCGCGACGTTGCCGAACTTTTTGCTCAACACATCGCTGGCGGCCCCTGCGGCCTCGTCCGACAAGATCGTCGTCGCGCTCGCCTTGATCGGCGGGCATGATGGACTCAGTGACGTGCCGCCCCACGGGCACAAGGAATACTACGAGTTACGCAAGATCACTCGCATCGAGGAGAATGAGGTCATCAAGTTGAACGATGAAGTTGGGCTTCATCCGAACTTGGCTGGCTTCAAAGAACTGTTGGACGAAGGCAAGTTCGCCACCGTGTTGGGTACGGCTTATCCGAACTTCAATCTAAGCCATTTCACGGGACGAGATATCTGGGAGTCGGCAAACCGCACGAGCACGACGGGCAAAGAAGGATCGACCGGATGGCTCGGCAGGTATCTCGATTATGCCTACAAGGGGAATGACGATCCGAAACTATCGCTGGCGGTCGGCCCGGGTCGACACCCGCTAATCGTGATCGGTGCGGAGCATCCGGGTATCGCGTTCCAATCGCCCGATTCTTTCGCTTTTGTTGGCGACCAGTCGGAGAAGGGTTACTCGCTCTACCGTGAACTCAACGAGCTATCGAAGACCAATCTTTGCACGCCGGACGATCAGTTCATTACGCAGACGGCCATCAACGCCAACGCCAGCAGCGAGACCATCCGCGAGTTAGTCAGCGGATACACATCGAAAGTAACTTATCCCGACACGCAATTCGGCAATTCGCTACGAACGATCGCTGGCTTGATCGACCGAGGTCTGAGTACTCGCGTCTACTATGCCGCGCAGGGGATCGCCGTCTTCGGTGGCTACGACACGCACGTCGATCAAAAGCGCCGACATAGTCAGCTGATGGAAGAGCTATGCCAATCCGTGGTGGCCTTCCAGCATGATCTGAAGCAGCAAGGGAATGAAGACCGGGTGTTGACG
>CAUJKL010000336.1 GCA_963204995.1 Planctomycetota bacterium
TCGAGCGTCAGCGGGCCGATCGCGTTTGCTAGCGGAACGGACTCCAGCGACACCAACTGAACTTGTTGCCCAGCCGTTTCCGTTAGATTCGCAACCGGCCTGTTCACGATCGGCTTGTTCACGATCGGCTTGTTCACGACCGCCGGATCGGCGTTCGGCACCGCACCGAACATCGCTGGAGCGTTGCGAACGCTACCGGGCGCTCGGCAGCCGGCCAACGCGACCAGCATTAACATCACGCTGATCCAGCCCACAACTGCCTGGGTTTTAGGGTGGATTCGGTGGGCCGCTGCGTCGGCTGGCACTGGCGCTCTCGAAGGTGTCATCACTATCTCCATCCCTTTCTCTCGCCCGATGAATGCGCAGAATAATCCTAATAACCGTTATTCTCTTATCGACCGTCACAACATCCGCTGCCTCTCATATTCGTCTCATTCATGCCTGCTTTTTCGACCTAGAAATCTGCTGGTGAAGCTGCAATCCCGCCGTAAACCGCTCGTCCTGCACATTAACGGTGAGTTGCCCATCCAAGACGCGGGCCGCTTCCCGGCACAGCGCCAGCCCCAACCCCGCGTGTTCGCCGTTGCCGGATCGCGAGGCGTCGGCCCGCCAAAAACGATCGAACACGCGCTGCGCCAAATCCTGCGGCAGACGAGCGGCTGCGTTTCGGACGTTGATGGTGGCAACGCCCTGAGCAATGCTAGCATCAGCTTCGATGCGACTGCCTTGATCGGCGTAGCTGACGGCGTTGTCGAATAGATTTCTCAAGATCAGCGACAGCAACGCGGCATCGGTCGTCAATTCGAGTTGCTCGCCCAAACTCCAAACAACCTCCAGACCTCGTGAATCGGCGCGAGACGCAACAGATGCCCAAGCCTTGCGCAGCAAGTCGTCGAGCAAGACGGTATCTGGTTGCAATTGACACTGATTCGCGTCGAGCCGGGCGAGCATCAACAGGTTTTCGGTCAACGACTCGGCTTGCTTGCAGATCGTCAGACATCGCTGTAGCGAACGCCGATAGTCGGCCGACTCGACGGGTTTCGCCAGGGCGACGTCGATCGTCGATCGCAGGCCGGCCAGCGGCGTCCTCAACTCGTGCGCGACGTTGGCCGAAAACGCCCGCTCGCGTTGAAACGCGTCGTGCAGCCGATCAAGCAAACCGTTCAAACAGTCGATGACCACGCGCACTTCGTCCGGGGCACTGGCCGTGTCCAATCGCTCGCCCAACGCGTCGATGTCCATCAACTTGATCCGCGCCGAGATTCTTGCCAGCGGGTGCAAGCTCATTCGCACGATCGGCGCGGTCACCAGGATCGAGACCACGACAGCACCCCCGATCACGCCCGTCAGCAAGAGCCCAATGCGGTCGAGAGTAGCATCGACTGGTGCCGTGTGGCGAGCCACGACGAGCGTTACTTTTCCGTGGCCTTTGGTGCCTCCGGTCCCGCCCTCACGTCGATCGACTTCGTCAGCTAGGTACGGAGTAAAACGCACCCCGACCATCCGGACAGCTTGCTGGTCAGGCAACATGGCTGATCGGAACTCCGGTCTCTCTAACGATCCGCCAAACTGCGTCAGGTCGGTGGATCGAGGGCCGCCGGACTGCTCCACCCGCTTGCCATCACTGTTCCAGAGGGCGTAATGAACTGGGCGGTTCTTGGGCTGAAATTTGGGAACGCCATGTTCGAACATTTCCGTTTGAATGCTTCCATCCCGATCCTCGACGAGTGTCGCCAGCGAACGTGCCTCACTGGCCAACGTCGCATCGAACTCCGCGTACAATTCCGCCCGGATCAACGAAAAGAGGACCCAACCGCACGCGGCGAGGACGAGCGACATCGCCACCGCCAGTCCAATCAGCAGTCTTGTTTGTAGGGACCGGATCATGTGAACTCACCAAACAAATAGCCTTTGCCGCGTCGCGTGTGGATCAATTTGGGCGAGCCTGGTTGCTCGATCTTCTTTCGCAGGTAGCCGATGTACACGTCGACCACGTTACTCTGTGAATCGGAGTGGAAGTCGTAAACGTGCTCCCAGATGTCGGTGCGCGAGACCAGTTGCCCGGCTCGTACGGCCAGATATTCGAGCAATGCGTACTCGCGTGCCGTCAATTCAATGAGCCGTTCTCCGCGACGAACCGTTTGCGCCGCGGTGTCGATGACGAGATCCGCGGTCTGAATCACCGGATCCTGTTGGTCGTATCTCCGCCGCACGAGAGTCCTCACGCGGGCCAGTAACTCTTCGAACGCGAACGGCTTGATCAGATAGTCGTCCGCACCGGCGTTCAGGCCCGCGACACGATCTTCCAACTGGTCCCGAGCGGTGAGGATCAGCACGCACGCGTTTCGCTTGGCAACTCGCACTTTCTTCAAGATCGTCAGACCGTCGATTTCCGGCAGCATCAAGTCCAGCACGATCACGTCGTAGTCATTCGACTCGGCGTACCACAGTCCATCGCGCCCGTCCGCCGCGGCGTCCACGGCGAACCCGACGTCACGTAGTCCCTCAGTTACCGATTCGCGAATCGGGTCGTAATCTTCAATGACAAGGACTCGCATGATACTGACAGACGCAACGTCGCAAAAAAAAGATCGAGAGAGAGGAACATGTCCGCTTGGCGATGCCGGTACGAATTTCGACGCAACATCATCAGCGACGGATTCTACCGGGACGAACATGAGAGAACGATGAGACGAATGCAAATTCCGTTACGGATTAGTTCGGAAATAGTCTCCATCTGGCGCGCTGACCAGGCTCTCATCAATCGCCGCCGACGATTGTTGTGCGGATTTGAGGTCGGATGCGTGAAGCCAGTTTTCGTTGCCTTCAAACACTTCATCCACGGCGGACGCCGCCAGCAATGTTTCCGCCGGCTGGTGCGAGATCGCAATCGAAGCACCGACATTGTGCTGCGCGGAGTACGAAACTTGGAGCGTCGAGTCGATTGACAGGCTACAGGCATTGCAGCGATTCCCGACTGATCGAAAATCGGTCTGGTTGTGTGGTAAAAGTGCAGCTAGCA
>CAUJKL010000337.1 GCA_963204995.1 Planctomycetota bacterium
CGTCCAAGTCAGCCAAGACAAGCTCGTCGAGCTTGACGAGACCTTCCAAGTTGCACTCGGTGCATTGAGCCTCGTCGCAAATGGTATTGCCGCGAACATCACGATCGACAATGTCGCCGAGACGGCCACGATCCTGAACGATGATACAACGACGGTGATTGTGTCCTCAGGTGCCGCGACCGTGACGGAAGGAACGGGCACCGGCACAACCGATGTTACTTTCCAAGTCATGCTCTCGAATCCGGTTCAAGGCGGGTTTCGGATTGGCTACGCGACGAACGATGGCACGGCGACCGTGGCCGATGCCGACTATGTGGACAACGACGGCAACCTAACTTTCAACGGTATCGCGAACGAAGCGAAGTCCGTAATCGTGCAAGTCCGCCGCGACAGTATCGTCGAACGAAATGAGACGTTTAACTTCGCATTGACACAGCTGTCCCAGCTCGACGCCGCGCTCGTGCCCAGTATCTCGATCAACACGACCCCGCAGGAAGTCACGATTGCCAATGACGATGTTGCCACGGTTTCGTTTGTCGCCGACGCGAGTAGCGTGGCGGAAGCGAGTGGCGCACACACCGTGGACGTCGTCCTACGTGTCAACAATTCCGGCAGTTTGAGCGAAGCGATTGTCGTCAATGTTGTGGCCCTGCCGTCCGGCACCGCGATCATGCCGGACGATTTCACGTTGAACACGACTTCCGTCACCTTCGCCGCTGGCAGCCAAGACGGAGCCCGCCGCACTGTTTCAATTACGTTGCAGAACGACAATCTGACGGAAGACCCTGAGACGATCAACCTTCAGCTTGCGTTCAACGGACAGGATCTCGGCGGTGCCGTGACCACAGGCCAGGTGAACCACGTGGTCACGGTGACCGATGATCCGATGACGGGAGCCGTTCGCGGAATCGTGTGGGCGGACACGAACAACAACGGGCGAGTCGATGACAACGAGATGATGATCCCTGGAGTCACGGTGCGGCTTTCCGGCCAGGATCTTCGCGGACAAACTGTCGAAATCAACACGCTTACCAAAGCGGATGGCTCGTACCTGTTCGATCGATTGCCCGGAGGAACTTACGGCGTCACGCAGGTACAACCCGCGGCCTTTCACGACGGACAAGAGGTGTTGGGGACGGTGGCAGGGGTACCGACGGGCCAAGTCGCCGCCGACGAATTCCGCGGCATCGTACTCGCAGCTGCGGAACAAGCGACCGGCTACAACTTTGCCGAAGTGAGCCTGAAGGCACAGTACGTCAACAATCGCTTCTTCCTCGCCTCCGCCTCGCAAAAACCTGCGATGTTGCGCAGTATCGTCGCCGATAGCGAAGCGAGAGCGGGCGACGAAATGCAAGCGGCGGCGATTCGAGCCGGCGAGACAGTTCAAGTCCGCCGCATCGGCCCGCAAGTTACTGTGATCGGCACGAGTCAGCGGGATGTAGTGGCATTCACTCCGCATCAAGCCAATTCCAGTGGCCAGCACGTAGTCGAAGCGAACGGCATCCGCTGGACCTTTGCCCCTGCGGCGGTGAACGATTTCGTTTTCGTTGGTGCAGGCGGCAACGACGTCTTACGGATCGACGATACGCCAGCCGCCGAACAACTATCCGCGACTCGCGACAAAGTCTTCGTGACAGCGGTGGACTATCGAGCAGAAGCGACTGCCTTCGAATTAGTCCAAGCGAGCTCTGACTCCGGTGGGCCAGACGTGGCCATGAACGTCGCGGCGGCAATTGACTTCGTCTTGCAATTGGAAGGCAATTGGAATACGCCCTGAGGATCGTCCAGGAAATAACTTCATGAAACGAGGTGGCTGGGGCCGAGTCCGCGAAGCCCCGGCTTACCATGAACTCCAATCAGCCGTGGCGTCGAAGACTCCGCCACAGCCACCCGCCACAGCCACCCGCCACCCGACCGTGGCGGAAGGCGTTCGCGCAGGTCGCGCTAGCGCGGTAGCAGGGCCGTTCTGATCGATTCCGGGTTGCAAAGGTCCAATCCCAGAATCTTGCTACCATCTAATGGTCCGTGACGTTGTACGTACTCGCGAAGTAAACGCAGCTTGGTGGCGGCTGGCGGTTCGCCGGGCGGTTCTTGCCCTGGAGCGCTGCCCCAATTGAGTCGCTTGGCTTTGGGTGTCCACAACTCGAAGCGTGTACGAGCCGGTGCGCTACTTTGGCTGTAATCCGTCAACGCTTTGATCTTATATAACCCCAGCTCGCGCCACTGCTCGCCGAGCACACTCGCAATCGCGGCTGCACCTGCCACTCGCGGATCACCCCAGGCCGTTCCGGTCGGCCCGCACATCGACAGATCTTCGATTTCGATGCGGATAAATAGACCAAGATCGTCTGGCGTAAAGTCGGCTTGTGGCAACAGCACGGACTTGCCGTCGATCGGCAGTGCGGCCTGCCCTTGCTGACCGAACATCCCTTCAGGAACCTCAACCCAAGCGATTGGTCGACGATAGGCAAGTTCCACAATCACATGAGCCGGAGCCTGCTTGCTGACTCGCGTTACTTCCGCAACCCAAGGGTGCATTTCGAATGCGTGCGCGATACGCGGAGTTAGATCGGTTTCAAGTGCCGACGCCTCGGCCAAGCTCCCATCGCGAAACACCTCTGCCTTGATGTCAGATCGAATCCACGGCGGCGTGGGCGGAATTTGGACGTTATCAGGTGTGAGTTGGTGAAGCGTGATGTTTATTACCGGCTCCGCCCAATGCTTCCAAGCGAAGAAGGCAGCGACGATTAGGCCAGCAAGAATGGCGGTCGCGCCGACGAACCCCGCAGCCCCAGATGCCACGATCTTCTCGGCTTCAATCGAATCAGAATCTTTTCGCTTCTTCGCCGCCATATCTCCTCCATGATGGGCGCGAAGCTTAGCAGAGCCGAGCAAATGACTGAATCTCGATTTTCTCGTGCTAGCGAGCGGTTCGACGGCCTCGGAGGGCCGTTGTACGGAAATGCCGCTTCCACCGTTGTCTGCGAGCGGTTGGCTACCAGATCTGAACTTGCGTTTCTAGCTCAACGCCAAGTTGTTCTTGGACGGCGGATTGGATCTTTTCAATCAGCTGCATCACGTCCTCGCTGGTCGTTCCCGGATTAGCCACGATGAAGCGGCTGTCACGTTGACTGACGATGGCGTGGCCGACGGACGCACCCTTGCACCCCGCTTGCTCGATCAGGCTGCTGGCGTTCATTCCGCCTACGTCTTTGAAGACGCAAGCCGGGTTCTCGTTCGCAGCCGGTTGGTTCGACTGCTTGACAATCCAAAACTTCTGCATTCGTTTGGTAAGCGTTTCGGGATCGCCTTTTTCCAGAGTGAACTCGGCACTCAAGATCGCGAGTTCGTCGAGGCTACTGCTTCGATAAGCAAATTGAAGTTGATCGCTTCGCTGTTCGACGATCGCGCCGGTTCGTGTCAACATCGTCGCTTTGGTGGTCCACTGTCCGATGTCCGTACCGTTCGCATCGGCGTTGTCGTGCAAAGCCCCACCCACGGTGCCAGGGATACCAGCCAACGCTTCCAGGCCCGCGAGTCCTTCTCGGACGGCAGTTGATATGACATGGCTGAGCTTCGCTCCGCCACCGGCAGTTACTTTGTTGCCGGCGGTCGTTATTTGCGAGAAGGCGGCGGCGGCCAGGTGGATGACGAGCCCGCTTACTCCGGCTTCTCGCACGAGCAGATTCGAACCCGATCCGAGAACTCGCACACCGACGTCGTTGTCAGCACAGTGTTTGACCAACGCGACTAACTCGTCGACAGAGGTCGGCTCGGCAAAGTATTCCGCGGCACCGCCCAATCGCAACCACGTGTAAGATGCGAGCGGTTCCTGCTCTCGAACGATATGCTCAAAGCCGCTGAACAATCCCATGAGTTTTCCTGCTTTGATTTGGTGTCAGTCGCGGGGGTAGTGACGAACGTCAAGCTCGCCCAGCGATCATAGGCGGCGACCGAAAGAGTGTCAACGCGACGGCGATTAACGAGCCGTTTCGATCATTTCTCCATAGGAAGCCTCCAAGAGGTCGTCGTCGGCAATCCCGAACCTTTGCCGTAGGTCACGGACCAGCCTTTGAGATTCTGCCTCCAAGTATGCTTCGCTCAAAACTGCTTCAAACTCCAGGAACTCGCCGAGTCCGACAACGCGATCCAGATGGATCCGAACGTTGCGATGCAAGTAGATCTCCCGATGCTTCTCAACACGACTCCGAATACCGAGCGTCGTGACGAGTGCCTCCTTGAAGCGAATCGGCTCGGAAACGGGGAGTACGAAATAGCTGCTTGCCTTTGGCCCGCTTACGTTGGGGCGGCAGTAGGCAATCAACTCGATCCGTTCGCCAACGATCTCGCGGAGTTTGAGGCGGCCTTCGCGGCAGTGAAAGTAAGTGTCAATCTGATGCTGGTCCGGAAGTCGTGAATCCGCTAGAGAACTTGCGACTCGCTGCGCTGATTCGAGCGAGGAGAGCCGTGCTTTTAGCTCGATGTTGCAGCTGGGCGTAGCACTGCGTTCGGAGGGCATGTTCATGCCAAAATGATAGCCGCGCGAAAGCAATCCACAAGGGTCGCTGGACTAGCGAACGCGATTCGTCCGTTGCGGATTCGCAATTTGCTCTTGAGCCTCCGGCCCGTCCTCTGCGGTCCAAACTGGAATGCGATCCTGAAGATTGGCCAGATATTTGTTAATCGCTTCTGAACGGCGGTCGCCTTGGATACGTTCCTTGATCTTCACTTGGGCGTCGGCAAAGGGAATCACGTGAGCGTCTTGCCGCTCGACGACTCGGACGATGTGCAGGCCTTCGGTATCTTCGATAATGTAACTCAACTCACCAGGCTTGATAGAGAATACCGCTTCATTGATTTCTCGTGAGATCTTGAAGTCACCCCAGTCCGTCCAATCGTGATAGCCACCGTCGTCCGCTTTGGCTCCCTGCGAGTGTCGCTTGGCGAGTTGTTTGAACGGCGCACCGTAGAACAGTTCGTTGCCGAGTTTCGCGATCTGTTCACCGGCGGCGAACTTGGTTGGAAAATGATCGAACTTGACGGTGATTTGTTCCCAACGAGCCCGCGTCGCGACACGAAAGTCATCGAGATTGTCTTGATAGTAAGTGACCATGTCGTCGTAGGTGACCTCGGCTGTACTGCGCGCCTCCTTGTACATTTCCTGTCGGCCAAGTTGGTCTTCTGCGTAAGCCTGTTGTTGTTTTTCCAAAGACGTCCCGTAACGCCGAAGCAGCAGATCGAGTTCGCGAAACGTCGTGAGTTCCATCTCCTTCATGACATAGGCGAGGCGAAACAACTGCGAGCTTTGACGAGTTAAGTCCTTGTATTCGGTCTTGTCTACCTTCTTGACCTTCTCCACCATCTCTTCCAGTGCTTGGTTGAACTGCTCACCGACTCGTTCTTTGATGCTGGCCTTCGCTTCGGCTAGTTTGTCTGGCGGAATCGTGCGTAGAAACATTTCGTACATGAGTTTGCGTTGAACGGTCTCTCGCAGGACTTGCTGGACCAACATCTCGCGCTGAGCTTTTACTTGGGGTTCAGCCGCTTCGCGCTCCTCGGGTGGAATTCGTTCGAGCGTCGGAATGAGAATGATGTTCGCGTCTCCCTCCACATCCCCCCGGAAAATGTGTTGATAGCCCACGCGAGCCACTGTTTCAGCCAACGTGAAGACCTTGGAAGGCGGGGCCTCATGGGAAGGCGGTGCGACAGGAGGGAATCCCTGCGCACGCAAAGCGAAGGGCGCAGCGGCCAGGCTCGCCAGCACTGCCAGCACAATTCGCTTCGATGAACGTAAATTCAACACTCGGGTTCGCCCTGAGGGAGTCCGAACGGACAAGCACGATAGGATATGACACTGATTTCTATGGGCGCAGCGCATTCGCCGCGCGGCGGGGAACTATAGCGAGCCAGCTAGATCGACCGCAACACCGATTTCGCTGTTTCGAGAAATACACTGGGATCGGCTGCGGCTTGCGGCACTTTAAGATAGGCACTCTTGTCATCTGCAATCCGCAGCGGGCCTCGGAAGGCACGCACCAATTGCTCCATTCGCTTTCGATCGGCATAGCCGAACACGAGGTACAGACCCTCGACCGTGACTGAGACGATTTGCCAAATGGTCGCGTCTAGCCGCATCTCGCTCAGCTCCAACATCCGTTCGACCGTCTCCGGCAGTTTCCCGAAGCGATCAACCAACTCGGCGCGAAACTCGGCCAGATCGTCATAGGTCGCGGCACGGCGCAAACGACGATAAAGATCGATCTTCAAGCGAATGTCGGGCACATAGTCGTCAGGAATGTAAGCGGCCGTCGGTAATTCGATGTCGACATCAACAGATAGCTTGCGCGGCAACTGCTTCAACGAACGAACGGCTCCTTCGAGCAACTCGCAATAGAACTCGTAGCCCACCGCTGCAATGTGCCCGCTCTGCTGCACGCCCAACAGATTCCCCGTACCGCGAATCTCCAAGTCACGCATGGCGAGTGCAAATCCCGCTCCCATTTCGCTGTATTCCTCGATTGCTCGCAGGCGTTTGGCGGCGTTCGGCGTGACATGTTTGTGCGGATCGATCAGCAGGTAGCAGTACGCTCGATGCTTATAGCGTCCGACGCGGCCTCGCAGTTGATGGAGATCGGCCAGGCCGTATCGGTCGGCTTCGTCGATGAAGATCGTATTCGCGGCCGGGATGTCGAGCCCGCTTTCCACGATCGTTGTCGCCAGCAATAAATCGAAGCGACCGGCCACAAAGTCAACCATGACTTGTTCGAGATCGTCTTCGTGCATCTGCCCGTGGCCGATACGAATACTGGCTTCCGGCACGATGTTGCGAAGCTTCTTGGCGACGACTTCGATGTCTTGCACCCGGTTGTGAACGAAGAAAATCTGACCGCCACGATTCAACTCACGCAACACGGCATGCCGGATCAATTCGTTACTGAAACGCGTCACGCGGGTTTCGACGGCAACGCGATCCTCCGGCGGACTTTCCAGATTCGAGATATCACGAACGCCTACCAAGCTCATGTGCAGTGTTCGCGGAATCGGCGTGGCAGTCATCGTCAGGATGTCGACCGTCGAACGGAGCGACTTCAATCGCTCCTTGACCTCGACGCCAAACCGCTGTTCCTCGTCGATGATGACGAGTCCCAAGTTATGGAACTGGACGTCCTTAGAAGCCAGCCGATGCGTGCCAATCACGATGTCGATGCGTCCGGCCTTGAGACCTTCAATAACTTCTCGCTCCTCCTGTGTCGAGCAAAACCGACTCAGTCGGCCGATATCGAAGGGAAACTCGGCCATGCGTTCGGAGAACGTGTGATAGTGCTGCTCGGCGAGAATCGTTGTCGGCACGAGGATCGCGACCTGATAGCCGTTGTCGACTGCTTTGAATGCCGCTCGCATCGCCATCTCGGTTTTGCCAAAACCCACGTCGCCGCAGAGCAAGCGGTCCATGGGGCGCGTCGCTTGCATGTCGCCTTTGATATCTTCGATGGCCAACAGCTGGTCGCGTGTCTCTTCGTAGGGGAAGGACGAATCGAACTCGCGTTGCCATTCGCCATCGGGAGCAAAGGTGATCCCAGGGCGGCTTTGACGAGCGGCTTGCAGTTCCAACATCTCGACGGCCATGTCCATGACGGCAAGTTCGGCGGCCTTCTTTTGCTTGAGCCAATTCGCTCCACCGAGTTTCGCCAAGGTCGGCCGCGTCTTCGTGCCGCCAATGTATTTCTGGATCAGGTCGATTTTGGCAGCCGGAACATAAAGCTTGGCCCGATCGCGAAACTCGATCTGCAAGTGCTCTTCCAGCTGGCCTTGTTTGTCGAGCAATTCGATGCCGCGATAACGACCAATGCCGTGGCTCAAGTGAACCACCAAGTCGCCCGATCGCAGATCGTGAAAGCTGTCGATCGCTTTGCCAATTCGCCGCCGGGGCACGCGACGAACTTCGCCGCGCTGGAACAACTCGGTCGCGGAAATCAACAACACACTGTCCGCAAGCAATCGAAAGCCTGTCGACAACTGCCCAACGACGAAGTGCAAGCGTTGCTCTTTCGCGACCGAGGTCTCGCCAAGCAGTTCCTGCAGTCGTTCGACTTCGGCTTCGGTCGGCGTCACGATAAAGGTTTGGCAATCCGTGGCCGACCGCTCGAGTTCCTCGCGCACACGCTTCACATCACCACTGAATCGCTCGACCGACTCGATCGGCAACGCACAACGAACGCCGGTCGCACCGCGAGCTAACGAGGACGCTGTCGCGACGGCGAAGTTCTGGAGCGATGCGAGAACAGCTTCGACGCTATGAAAGTCCGTCGGATGTTCGACGCGGCTGAGGTAGTGTTTGCCTTGCTCATCGATTTGCTCAGGCTCGACGAGCAAGCACCATGTATTACTGGGTAGATAATCCGCGAAGTGGGCCGACGAATGACTTGTCGGTTGAATGACGGTGATCTCCACTTCGTCGAGCGTCTCCAGACTTCGCTGCGTCGTGACGTCGAATTTGCGGATCGATTCGATCTCGTCGTCGAACAATTCGATCCGCACGGGCTGCTGCCAATCCGGAGCAAACAAATCGATGATGCCGCCGCGCATCGAGAACTCGCCGGGCAATTCGACGGCACTGGTGCTATGAAACTTTTGCTCCGCCAGCCAACGCTTGAAGGCCGCGATATCGAGTTGCTTTCCCTGCCGCAAGATCCGCGAACTGCGTTCAATCAGTTCACGACTGGGCGTCGGTTGCAGCAAGCTTTGGATGCTTGTCACGAGCACCGGCGCGGGCGAATGCTGTTCGGCAGCCGGAAGATCGTGAAGCAGATACTTCAGCGTACGCAAGCGTTCGCCGAAGTTCTCGTCCTGGATGACACGCTCACCCGGTTCGGTCTCCCAGGCGGGGAACCGCAGCGGTGGTTTGCCCATGAAGAGCTGCCAGTCGTCCGCCAGCAAATCGGCGTCCGCCGGTTTTGCGGCCAGCAGGACAAGTGGCCCACCGGCATGCTCGTGTAGCGCGGCTGCCAACAGCGCAGACGACGACCCCCAGACTCCGTCGAAAGTCGCACCGCTACCCGCTCGTAGCGATTCGACCGCATCGATGAAGTCGGGCTGTCGTTTCAGACTTCCTGGCAACTCGCGCAACCGAAGTTCGTTCGTCGCCGTCAATGGGGCGTTACTCATAGTGCGGAAGCCATTGTAAGAATGGCCCGCCGCTCGGGAAGAGGAGTTTCTGCGAGATCGTGATTCGTATGGGGACAGTTCGGGATACTAAACATTTCCTCCGCTCGATGGAACGCTGCTTGAACTACCGCGACTGTGCAACAGGCACGGCTCCCCAGTAGCCACGCAGATCATTGCGCCACGTGTCTTACCCATGCCGCTTCACCTCGTCGCTCGCGTCGTCGGTCACGCGAAGTTGACTCCCTGAGCTCCGCCATCGATACTGAGGCTCATCACACACCCGAGGAATCCAAGTGCCAACTCCATTAAAAACGATCAATGG
>CAUJKL010000338.1 GCA_963204995.1 Planctomycetota bacterium
GACGACGGTCACCAAGCTGTCGCAACACGCGCGGCGATACGGTGTGTCGTTGCTGGAGGCGGCTCGCGAGTCGGGGTTGATCGAAGCGATTAACAAGCGAGCGGCAGCAAACGTCGCGGCGTTCGTCTCGTTGCATGACCGGTTGAGCCTGCTCGCGCATCGTCCGCTGCAAGAGATGGTGAGCTATGTACTAAGCGAAGCCGGCTACAACGAATGGCTGTCAACTTCAGGGAGCGAAGACGATATCGAGCGTTTGGCCAACGTCCAAGAGCTGCTCACGGACGCGCGCGAGTTCGACGAACAACATCCGGGCGAATCGCAGCTGGAAGAGTTCTTGGAGCAAGTCTCGCTGGTTAGCGACACGGACGATTTAGAAGTCGAGAGCGACAAAGTCTCGCTAATGACGCTGCACGCGGCGAAGGGCCTTGAGTTTCCCGTGGTCTTCCTGACGGCGGTCGAAGAGGGCATGTTGCCGCACGAGCGGAGTCGCGATGACTCGGAGCAGCTCGAGGAAGAGCGGCGGCTGCTGTTTGTGGGGATCACGCGGGCCGAAGAAGAGTTGCAATTGAGCTACTCGGCGTATCGCTTTCTGCATGGGGGCCAGCGGATGTCGATTCCTAGCTCGTTTCTCATGGAATTGCCTCGCGACCAGATGGAGGTCCACGAACCTCGTGCCTATCGAACCAATGAATTCGACGACTATACTCCCGACGAAGAGGATGAATTCGACGAGTATGACCAGCGCGAGCATCACGACGACGACGTACATGACGAACCCGAGTATGTCGAACAACGCGTTGTAGTCCCGAGCGAAGTCACTGCACGCGAAGTCACTGCACGCGTCGTCACGGCAGCTGATCTGCTTGGCGATTCATCTCGGTCGCTGGTGAAGGCATCTCCCGAGCAGTTCGAAATCGGCATGCTGGTGAATCATCCCGAACATGGACTTGGCAAGGTGTTGGCGCTCGGCGGCAGCGGAACCAAACGGAGTGCCAGCATTCAGTTCTTTGATTCAACTCGTGAACGACGGTTCATTCTTGTTCACAGCCAATTGCAACCTGTAAAGTCGACTAACTAATGCGCGATACCTACCCGAAGATTGCACAGCTGAAAACGGTCGCTGCATTGCGTCAGCGACTCGACGAGTTGGAGCTGGACCTCCCGCTCGACGACGAGATCATCACTGCCGCCAACGATTCTCCATTGGCCAAGCCAATCACCGTCGGATCGCATCAGGTGGCGAATCGTTGGTGCATCCATCCGATGGAAGGCTGGGACGCTAATCGCGATGGTTCGCCGTCGGAGCTGACCTTGCGGCGTTGGCGCAATTTTGGGTTAAGCGGTGCGAAGTTCATTTGGGGCGGCGAGGCGGCTGCGGTCCAGCCAGACGGCCGCGCCAACCCGAATCAAACTTTGGCGGTTAGCGAAAACTTAAACGGACTGCGGCAGTTGCTTGACGCGCTAACCTCGGCGCACGTCGAGAGCTTTGGCAGTACGGACGGCCTGCTGGTCGGGTTGCAATTGACACACTCAGGTCGCTTCTGTCGCCCGAACTCCAAGGCCCTCGAGCCGCGTATCGCCTATCACCACCCGCTGCTCGACGAGAAGTTTGGGATCGATCCCGATGACGCTGCGGTCGTTTGGACGGATGCGGATGTGGAGCGATTGATTGACAACTATGTCGCTGCTGCCGGTTTGGCTCAGCAGGCAGGTTTTCAGTTTGTCGATATCAAGTCCTGTCACGGCTACTTGCTGCACGAGTTCCTCAGTGCTCGTACGCGACCAGGCAAGTTCGGTGGAGATTTCGAAGGGCGAACGCGGTTGCTGCGGACGATCGTTGGTCGCGTTCGAGACGCCCACCCCGACCTGACGATCGCGGTGCGGCTGAGCATTTTCGACATGCCGCCATTCAAGACAAGCCGCGAGATTGGCGAGCCAATGGATTATTCGAGGCTGCTGCCTTATGACCTGGGCTTTGGAATGAATCCCGATAATCCGATGCAATCCGATCTCGAGGAGCCACTTCTGCTGATTGGCGAGTTGCAAAAACTTGGTGTGGCGGCGTTGAATATTTCCGCCGGGAGTCCCTACTACAATCCACACATGCAACGCCCGGCGATCTTCCCTCCCAGCGACGGCTACTTGCCTCCCGAGGATCCGCTCGTGGGTGTCGTTCGACAAATTCAAGCAGCTCGCCGCTGTCAAGAAGCTTTCCCGGATCTGCCAATGGTGGGAAGCGGCTACTCGTATCTCCAGGACTACTTGCCGCATGTTGCTCAAGCGGTCGTGCGCCGTGGCTGGATCGACTTTGTGGGTTTGGGGCGTATGGTGCTTTCCTATCCCGAATTGCCGAGCGATACGCTCGCCGGTCGCGAAGTGCGACGGAAGCTCGTTTGTCGCACCTTCAGCGACTGCACAACGGCACCGCGCAATGGCATCGTGTCGGGTTGTTTCCCGCTCGATGCACATTACAAGTCGCTGCCGGAAGCGGCTCAGCTGCGGGAGTTGAAGCAGGAACTGAAGGGCGACGAGCCGGAATAGTTCCAGCCGGCGTAATTTGGTCGCGGCGAAGTCGTTTGTGCGGAGTGCGACTCTGCCACCTATGCAGATTGTCAGCTCTTAGCAATTTGTGCTCCCTGTGCCGGTTGTATGGAGCCGGTCCGATTGCGAACGCTTCTATGGCGTACGCTTGCTGCAAGGGCTAAACGCTCTTTCGTAGGTTCCACAGCAAGTGAGACATCGATGATTCCCAATCGAAGCCGGTTGCCAATTCCGCAGCTACGTGCGAGCTTCAGTTCCGCGCCATTGCGGCACCGCGTTTTGATTGGCACGGTGATCGGTTTGGGATGTTTGCATCTGGGGCTGGCAATCGCCAGCATTCAACACAAGTCCGCCACGTTCGACGAGGTCGCGCATGTAACGGCCGGCTATTCGTATTGGAAACAGAATGACTTCCGGCTCCACCCGGAGAACGGCAACCTACCTCAACGTTGGCTGGCCTTGCCGCTGGTCCTCTGTTATCCAAGTCTGAACTTCCCTGATTTGGATAGTGACGACTGGCGACGAGCGGATCTCTGGCGGTTGGGAGACGAGTTCTTTCACGGATCGGGTAATGATGTCGGGCGAATGTTACTAACGGCACGCGTTTCGATCGCCATCGCGAGTGTCGCCCTGTGTGTCTTAGTGTTCTTTTGGTCGCGGCGTTTGTTTGGGAATGTTGGCGGATTGATCTCGCTTGTCCTGTGTGCGTTCTCGCCGACGATGTTGGCTCATGGGAGTCTAGCCACTTCCGACTTGTTTGTAACCTTGTTCTTTGCTGCTGCGGTCTGGTCGATCTGGGAGTTGTTGCATCGATTCTGCTTTGCAAGATTGTTCGCCGGGGTCATCGCCGTTTCTGGCTTGTTTCTATGCAAGACGTCAGCGGTACTGATCTTTCCGATGGCTTTGTTGATGGCTTTGATCTCGCTGACGCCTCGGCAAAAGATCTCAGTGACGTTATCGCGAGGACACCATTACGAATTGACTTCCCAGTGGTCACGCCGTGCGTATGGACTCGCGGTCGCTCTGCTCATCGGCATCGTAGCGTATTCATCGGTCTGGGCGGCGTACGGGTTTCGTTATGCCGCTTCCGCTGAGAGTACCTACGAATTTCATAAGTTTCAAAACGTCGCAACGATCGCTCAGCACAGCCGCACCGTTGGTACGACCGTCAAGTGGCTCGCCGATCATCGCGTTCTGCCGGAGGCATACTTATATGGCGCAGCGTTCGTCGCCGCCCATGAGGAACGTCCGGCCTTCTTCAATGGGGAATATGCGACGAAAGGCTGGCGAAGTTTTTTTCCGTATTGCCTGGCGGTCAAGACACCGTTGGCCGTGTTCGGATTGTTAGCACTAGGGATGATCGCATTGCCAGTTGCGACGACTGGTCGCGATGGAACTTCCCGATGGACGCTCGCCTATCACTTTGTTCCGATTGCAATCGCACTGACGATCTTATGGTCCGTGTTTCTCGGCACGCAGTTGAACATCGGTCACCGCCACATTCTGCCGACGTATCCGTTCATGTTTGTGTTGGCAGGCGCGGCAGCACGCTGGTGTCGCCGAGAAACTCGTATCGCGGCCGGCACCATTGTGCTGCTCTTGATCTGGCTTGTTACGGAGTCCCTTGCCAGTTACCCGCACTATCTCAGTTACTTCAACCAGCTTGTGCCGCGTGACAAGGCTTACCAGCACTTGGTCGACAGCAGCCTGGATTGGGGCCAGGATCTTCCGTCGCTAAAGACTTGGATCGACGCGAATGTGCCCGACGACGAACCCGTGTTTCTGGGCTACTTCGGCACCGCGAGCCCTACCTATTATGGAATCGAAGCAGAGCCGTTGCCGCTGCTGGATCTGCTCGCCGAACCGCTCGAGTTGCGGTCGGGAACGTATTGCATCAGCGCGACGTGCCTGCAAGCGGTGTACGGCTTTGCACCGGGGCGTTGGAATCGGCAGTATGAAGCCCATTATCAGGAACTCAATGCACTTTTCGCGAGTCGTGAGACAGCGGCAGACATCGAGTTGCGGCCGCAGTGGGATGCGTTGCAGGCCCGACGCCTCACGACGCATCTTCGACACCGCGACCCGGATGACAATGTTGGTTACTCGATCTTGATTTATCGCGTTACAGCCGACGAACTACATGCGGCGTTGCACGGCCCTCCAGCAGAGCTGGACGATATATCTTGGGCGCTGCGACAGGTTCTCGAAACCCAGCGGCTGGGTCAATAGCCAGTCTTGCTGGCACCAGCACGCAATTTTGCCGTGTGCGCTGATCCGAGCGATCGTAACGCTGGTGCGAGCGCCGAGCCCCATCGCGAACCATTCGAATGCTACATATCAGTAGTCGACCGATTCCCTCCGCGCTGCTCCCACCTCGATCGCCGCCATGCCTCGATCACTAATTAGCTCGTTCCGACCAGAACGTTTCGCTGCGATGGCCCTGGTCATCATCGGGCTGGTCGTCTACGTCAATTGCTTGTCCAGTGAATTCATCTTCGACGATCTGTGGTTCATCAACAATCAATCGCTCGACCTGCATTCGCTGAATTGGCTGGCACCGGCCAAGGACATACCGATCAAAGGCCGTCCGCTCGTGGGGCTGTCGTTCGTGGTCAATTTTGCCCTCTGCGGGCCCGAACCGTCTGGCTACCATCTCTTCAACATGCTGGTTCATATAGGATGTACGCTCGCGTTATTCGGAGTAATACGTCGGGCGGCACGGCGCTGGGGTCGTCCAGAGATGGGCGACACAGCGGTAACCGGGTTTGCCTTTGCCAGTGCATTGCTGTGGATGATTCATCCGCTGCAAACCGAGTGTGTTAACTATGTGTCGCAACGAACCGAATCGCTGGCGGCCTTCTTTATGTTGCTGTCGATGTACGGCGCGATACGTTCGTACGAGACGCTGAATCGAGGCCGCTGGATACTGGCGGTTGGTGCGGCGAGTTGGGCGGCGGCACTTTGCAAAGAGATCGCCGCTGTTGGGCCGCTGCTGATCGTGTTGCTGGATTTTACGTTCTCCAAGGGTGTCTTTCGCGGTGTATTTCGCGAACGGTGGCGCGTGCATGTCGCGGCGTTAAGCAGCTGGGTTCCAATAGCAAGTCTGTTGTACCTGGTGCCACGAACCGAGACGATTGGATCGAATGGGGGCGTAACCGTCTTGCAATACGCCTTGAATCAGAGCATCCTCCTCGTGCAATACCTACGGCTGACCTGCTGGCCTGACGCGCTGGTGATCGACTATGGTCGGCCAATTGACGTGGCATGGACCGCCGCGTTACCGGCCGTTGTCGCGGTGCTCTCCTTGTTTGCCTTGACCTTTGCCGTCTATCGGCGATTTCCGTTGGTCGGATACTTGGGTCTCGCCGCCTTTCTATTGTTGGCACCGACGTCGAGCATACTCCCCATCAATTCCGAAGTCGGGGCCGAACGCCGGATGTATCTGCCATTGGCGGCAATCGCGGTACTTGTTGTGTTTGGCGTGTACAAGACCGTTCGCCACTGCTGTAATTGGATCGAGCGGTGCAATGTTGGTACACGTTCGCATCGAATGGGTCGAATCGACGCCTCGACTGCACAAGCGGCAATCCAAAGTATGCTGTTGGTGGCGGTCGTTCTTCCGATCGGGATTCGCACCTACGAACGCAACGCAGAATACGCCGATCCACTCAAGCTCTGGACTCAGGCTGTCGAAGCGCATCCGAAGAACTCGCGAGCCTGGTCTTGGCTGGCTTTGGAATTCTCACGAGTTGACCTGGCGACGTCCGAGCGAGTGACTGCCGAGATGGCACGACGGTGGCACGATGACGAGGCGGTTTTGTCGGACGCGGCTGAAGCCTACCTTCGTTTGCATCACAACAACGCTGCGGCAGCTCAGTGCTTTCGTCGAATCGTGGAACTGGCTCCGTCCGATCGAGAAACGAAGTTGCGGTTGGTGTGGTTACTCGCGGGATGCACCGAGGATGATGTGCGGAATGGCGGCGAGGCGATGCGGCTGGCAACCGGCATGCGATCCGAGTATCCCGACGCGCCCGAGGTGCTAGATGCCCTCTCGATGGCCCATGCGGAGTGCGGTGACTTTGAGGCGGCGATCGCGTCGGTCGAGACTGCTATCACTCAGGTCGAGGCCAGCGGCGGTTCGCCCGACGTTCTACGGAAACGAGTCGAGCTCTATCGACAAGGGCAACCCTTTCGCTGGAATGAGACTTAGGCCGAGCTTTGAATCTCCTTTTTGGAGTGCGACGACTTGTCGCCGCTTTGGAATTTTACCCTCCTGGCAAGCGCTCGCGGGGCCTCCACATTGAATGTGTAGCAATAAGAACAAAGTGCTGCGCACAAAAGGCCAAAGCGGTGACAAGTCACCGCAGTCCAAAAGCGCTGACGTCGGATGTACTGCGTCTCGGCAGGCTAGCGGTTGAACGAACCCGCGGCATTCGTGGGAGGCGTCCGCATGGCGGAAGTCGCCGCGCGATAATTATTGCCGTTCGGAATGTTCGATGCTTGGCGATAGGGCAGCACGACGGTAGGTGGATGTTCACCTTGCCGTGGAGTGACTTGCCGCACATCGGGTAGCCGCGCAACGTTTGTCCGGAACCGTTGGTATCGCCGAGCCATTTCGTCAATGATGACCGGCGGTGGTATTTCGATGTTGGTATTGTCTAGCGTTGGCTGGACAGGCAGCGTCGAATTTGGAACTACTTGTGGCGTGGGTTCCGTTGCCGGATCGGCAGGTGTCGGTATCGTTTCGTTGGGCTGTGTCGGTGTCGAGTGATAATATTCATAGCTATGTACGGGTTGTACACCAGCATAGTCACCCGTATATCGCGGTCGTGGGTTGTGATAGGGGCAGTAAGGATCACAGCAACTAGCGATGACCGGCGCGGGGGTCGCATGAGGGATTTGCTCGAGCAACTCATTGACGGTGGATTGTGCCATTATGTCGCGTGTGTCGCCTTGGTATCCGACGTCTACCACCTCGGCTCGAATGAAGACAACCAGTTCGCTTTCCGTAATGGTTGTATTGTGGTTCCGAAAAAAGACTCCGAGATACTTCCAGTGCATGATCCCTGGCACGCCCATTGTCGTTTCGATTTCGTTGCGTCTCACAAGTCCACCGATCACGGAAGTTTCGCCGTCTCGCAGCTGTAGCCGTGTCGTCGCCGTACGGCGATCGATGATCGGCTGGCCGTTATTAAAGCCGTTCAACACACTAAACTGCGGCGTCACTTGAAGTACGACCGAGTTGTCGTCCATGATGTTTGGCACCACGGTGAGCGAAATGCCCGCTTCGCGGAACTGAGTCGTGCCTATATTGCCGCCCTGCTGAGTTTGCGTCAGTTGTTGGACGGGAATTTCCTGAACGCTGGAAAAAGTCGCCTCCGTGCGGTCGTAGGCCATGATATTTGGACGGGCCAATAATCTGGCACCATCGGTTTGCTCCAGGGCCTGAATGACCGCTGTTAGGTCAAAGTGGCGACTGAGGTTCGAAAGGGTAATAAGTCCGCCAACCGCAGTGGCTGCGGCCGCGGCAGCGGGAGCGGCCGTGCCAACCGTCGTCCCGGTGGTCGGGGCACCAGTTGTGCCACCCGTCGAAGCCGCAGCCGCCGCAGGCGCTGAAGTCGCGAAGTTGCTGTTGTTGAAGCTCAGTAGCGATTGCGGATCGCCCGACCCGTCAATTCGCCCCTTTCCCGCGTGTGACCAGTTGAAGCCCAACTTCTCCAAGACCTTAACGTTAACGTCGTACATGTAGGCCGTGATTCGCACCTGTTTGCGTGGAATGTCCAAACGCGCAAGCAGCCGGTTCGTCGCTTCGATGCCGGCTGGGGAAGCTGCCACAATGACCTTGTTCTCTTCGGTGTTGGCAGTTACGCGAGCGTCAAGAACCAAGCTTTGAATCGTTTCGGCCAATGCTGCCGCTGTGATGTATTGAGGACGAAACACATCGACGAGTTCCTCGACTTCAACGACGTTGACGCCCGGTGTGCCATCGGAACCGATTGGTGGCTGACCGGGATCGCCTTGTCCAGGGAACTGTGACTGCTGAGGATTCAGCCGCTCACGTTCCCGGTCCTGAGTACGTTGTGCGTTTGCTTCCAGCTCATTCAGGAACTTACGAACGCGTTCAATGACTTCCGGAGTATCGATGATAAACAGGCTTCGGGACGAGGGGATCGACTGAACCTGCCCCTGTTGCGAGAGCAGCAATTGGATGCTGGACTCAACCTCTTGCGGGTTTAGCAGATCTAATGGAAGCAAGACGGTGCGTTGGTCCGGCTTGATGGTCAGGTCGTCCAGTCGAACGATCAACAAGCTCTTGCCGACCTGGCGATAGCCGTATCCGCGAGAAATGAGGATCGAATTCAGCACCTCGCGCAATGTCGTGTCGGTAAAGGCACCGTTTACGACCTCGCGCTGGAGCTCGTTGCCCACGACAATGTCGATACCCCATTCCTTCTGAATCGCGAACAGCCATTCCACCAGGGAAGCGTCGCGGAGAATGATCGTTCCCTTTTGATCGAGCTTCGCTTCGAGCGACAAAGTGGCATCGTCGTCGGCCGCCAAGAGAGTCAGCGGACAGCTAAGCGACTGAAACAGCAGAGCGATAACGAGACTGTGGCAGAGCGCCAAATGGCGGAAGTGTGCATTCCTCCGCCAACGCCGCCACCAGACGTTGCTCGGTGTTCGATTTTCCGTAGTCATGTGCCCTCCGCTGACACCTTATCGCCCGATCCATGAGCGATTGTTGCTTCGTAACTGCTAGGATTCGACCGCTTCTTTTTTCGTCAAATCGAACAGTGATAGGGTAAGATCAAGCAGTCCAACTTGGCCTTCGTTCCCTGCCGTCGAGTTTCCAGTCTTCATCGACATCGAACGTGGGTAAATCACCTTCTCAACTCGATGTAGCCCTTGGAGAAACGCATGCAATCCGTCCATCGGCCCGGTGACTGACAGAGTGATTTGCCGAGTTTCCAGCTGAAATGGGGTCTCGCCTCCTGTGTTCTTCAATTTAGTTCCCGATACCGGGTGATCGTTCTCGTTCCAGACGCGAGTTGATGGGTCTCCCAGTTGCACGCGTAACACAGTACAACCGGTTTGTCGTCCCAACTCCGTCAGGTCACTTTGCAACTTCTTTGCGGCTCGATCGCCGACCAGCCGCTGCGAGAGGACTTCCAATTCCTTCGTTTTAAGCTGGTGCAGGCGAGTGTATTGAGGCAGCTTGGCGATCGCGATTCCCGCTTCCTCCAGCTTTAACCGCGCATCCTGCGTCCGCTGCCGGGCCGCGATATATTCATCGACCGCAGGCCAAGCTACCACAAGCCCGGCCAGAATCGTGCCGATTATGACGACGTGTTTTTGCTTTTCGTACGCCAGGAAGCGACGCAACAGTGGCTCAATCATTACTAGCCGTCCTTTCGACAAAATCGGCATTCTCGACAAATCGGCATTTGATATCGAATCGAATCGCTGATTCGTTCTTGATTTGAATCGGTTGTTGGCCTTGCAGGCTCACGTCCGAGAGCATGGGGAGCTTTTTCAGTTCCTTGACAAATCCAAACACCAGGTCGTCGGTGCGACCCGGACCCTGGATGATCACGGCACCATCCTCGTCGACCCGCAGGGCCTCGAGCCAAACGCCCTCAGGCAGGCTTTGGCCAATCGCTCCGAGCAAGCGATGATAAGTCGGACTCTTGACCGCCGCGATGATCGTGCTCACGCACTGGAGCCGCTTGGTGGTTTCAGCGAGTGCCAATCGAGTCGTTTCGACGCGGGCGTGATCTGCATCGAGCCGTGCCAGTTCACTTTCGGCACTCGCGGCTTTCCCGCTTTCCATGGCCCCGATGCCGTAGATCCCGACCGACAGCAATAACATGGCGGCGATGGGCCAAGCGGCTTTGAGCAATGCTGGTGCCAGAGGTTCCTTTTGATGAGCACGATAAGTGTCCATCAAATCCGGCAGGCCGCGTTCGTCTGCGGGTTGGTCGAGTTGTTCTTGCTCGATTACAAGCGAACCAAGCGGCGCGATGTAGTGCGAGTTCAAGGTGCAATTTGCCGAGTAGTCCGATTCCGGCGCGATCGTCGTGGGATCGAGAATCTCGGCGGTCAGGTTCGAGTTTGCAAACTGGGCTGCAACCAGCGGCAGATCATCAGGAATGCCACACAGAAACACTTCCGAAATGTTTCCCGGCGCATTGCGAAATTGTCGAGCGCAGTAGCGCTGGATTCGTTCCATATGGCGAGTGACAATTTCACCGATACGTTCCTTCGAATCGATACCTCCAGGTCGGTAATCGAACAGGAGTTGTCCACGAAAGGACACGCCGAGATCCACACCCCGTTCGTTGATGTCGACCGCAATCACGGGCCGATCCTTGTCTCTTCCTGTGCGACCAACCGCTCGGCACATGGCAACCAGTGAATGTTCAACCAATTCGACGGCTAGTCCAGCGGCCTGAATGGCTGTCACGATGTTATCAAGTGTCTCTTTGTTTGTAACCGTCAGCCAGGTTTGCGAATGCTTGGCATCGATCGCGCGCGTGCTCTCGGCCACGGCCTTGGCTCCCACGCCGAGCAGCAAGTACTGATTGCTGCGATCTCGCAAGTTCCGCAGTTCCGATTTCAACGACTCGTTGTCGCCCGCCAGCACGCGTGTCACGCACAGGTCGCTGCTGAGTGACACGTATGCGGAAGCGCCGGCGACTTTCTCTTTGCTCACCAGCATCGTGAGCGCAGCTGTCAGCTCACGCACGCCGTCTTCGGTGCGAATCGATTCGGCTTCCTGAAGCCAGGGGACATGATGGCCGCGCACCTCGGTCAGGCGATCACCGTCTCGCTTGGCGACGACCAAGGTCAACTCAGATCGTTGCACCTCGATGGCGACTTTGATATTGGGCAGCTTACGTTTGCTGCCACCGTTTCGTATTCCCATGTATCTCACTCACCTCTCGTGCTTTCGAAACACACTTATGTTTCGCTCATCCACCCATTTTGATCGTGATTTCTAAGCGTCGTGTAAAGTTCCCCGATCGCCCTTGTGCCGAAACGATAATGGTACCGGCAGCGCCCTCGGAAAGATCCGCCATGTATTGGTTGTTGCCATCCGGTGCGTTGGTCCACGGAATGTCGTACTTGTCGATGCCGATCAGGTCATAGTCCTGCTCGATAAACGCCAACGAGTGTTGAATTCCAGATTCCGCGAGATAGCGAGCGCGATCGTAATCCATCGTGTTTCGCAAAGCACTGAATTGTAGAGTCTGCGTATCCAGAATCGTGATGACGATCATGCTGCAAACCATCATGACGAATAAGGCCATCATCAACGCCGCACCCTGCCGCGTTTTACTACGCGGTGGCCGAGGCAGTCGTTTTGTTGATTGGATGTTCTTCATTACCAAGACCTCACCCACGCCCAAGACGTAACGATCCGTTGCCCGTTCGTCTCGCGCGGCAATTGAATGGTCACTTCGACTTGCAAGCACTGGACCTCCGCCACCGTGGCTGCCGCCGTCACGCCGTCGGCTCGCATCCCGCGAAACCTCAGGCCCGTAATCTCAGGGGCGAGAAGATTATCGGGGCTTGAAACTCCATAGTTCACCAACCTGCTGCCGCTGTTATGAGCCCAAATGACCGTATCCCCATTCGGCATTCGCAACCCCAATCGCCCTGAGTTGTTCGTGGCGGGGGTAACTTCGGTGACGGCTTCCGCCGCACGAATCTGACGAACGATGTGTCGCAGAACGGAATGTGCTGCTTCCACGCGAACGTAATCCGCTTCGTGAGCGCTCCACGAGGCACGACCCGCGCGAATGACGACCGAGACAGAACCCAAGAGCATCGCGAGCATCGACGAAGCGATAATCAGCTCGAGCAGCGTCAGGCCGCGGCGGGCGGGCGTACGACTTCGTGGGCGGGTGTGATTTCGTAAGTGAAACATTGGCTTGATTAATTCGCTTCCTGTTCGTAAGCGACGTTCTTCGCGACCTTCGACACAAACGTGGCGTTTCGCTCACCCGCGTCGTAGGTTCCGTTACCATTGCCGTCTTCGTAGGCCACGGACGTGATACGCATCAGTCCAGACCCAACCGCTTCATTGACTTTTGTCACCTGGTATCGCAATCCGTTGTAGTTCGGTATCGCGCCGGAATCTGTGTTCGTGTTCCAGTTGGCAGCCGTCCGCGCCAGATGTTCTTCCAGTTTGCTCATGCTAAACGTGGCGAGGATATTTGCCGTTTCCGTCTGACGACCGATGCGGATGCTGTCGCGCATCAGTTTCAAGGCCGGAACCAACGCAATCGCAATGATCGTCGTTGCCGCGATCAACTCGAGCATCGACTGCCCGGTTCGCTTTCGCTTGACCCGATCGGAATGATGATGATTCATCGCATGTGCCTCAACGTGCCGGCCTCCATGTGCTGGCTTGGTACTCTGGGCGCAAAAAAGCACCCACGAAACTCTAGCTTACGAATCGCCGCATTGTGCGTATT
Organism: Planctomycetota bacterium; assembly: GCA_963204995.1. Taxonomy (GTDB): domain Bacteria; phylum Planctomycetota; class Planctomycetia; order Pirellulales; family Pirellulaceae. The sequence continues at coordinate 13,023 of CAUJKL010000338.1, forward strand.
CCGATGCAGCCTGGACCCTCGCAGCAATCAGCCGCGACGCGATAGCGTGCGGTTCACGTGAACTGCGAGCGAACCGCAAGCTATCGCCAAGCGGTCGAGGAACCATTAGGGCGCAACTTGGCTGACGACCACCGCGCCAGTGATCGGCACGACATTCACTCGCCAGTTCTGGCCGCTGCCGATGAAATCAACCTGGTAGGCGGCTGCGGCCTCGCCCTCGAAGTTGAAACTCAAATTGGCGGCCGATGATGTCACTCGTACATCCGCGTTCAAAACGTACGGACCTTCGACCAGCGATGTTGTGCCGTTGCCCGCACGTCGCATCAAGCTATATTGAGTCGCTCGCGTGGGGCTCACGGCGTTGAACTGAACGAAGTGGTCGTCCCCCGTCTTGATCGCGGAGCGATGGGCACGCAGCAGCACGAGCGACACCGTACGGGCTTCGCCTTGCGCGCCGAAATTCGCGTACGCGGATCGTCCATAGCGAGCGGTGCCGATGGCTGCCAGGATGCCCATGATCGTGATGACCATGACGAGTTCCAATAGCGTCACCCCCAGGCGGCGTTTGCGTTCTCGCGAGTTCATCATTTCTCCTTCTCGGACCCAAGAAGTAAAGCAACGGCGAGGGTCTCGAAGAGCGTGACACCTCGCCGTTGGCTTGTCGTTCTTAACATGGTAACCAGCATGCTCCGTGCTGCCTGGTTCAACGGATCGTTCCGCCAACCTATTTGCCGGCGGCGCGTCCGGTTGCAACCGTGTACCCGAAGTCGCCGGCAGTTCCGGTCTTTGGATTGGTTGGTGCTCCGTCAGGGAAATAGCGCTGGCCAGCAACACCACCGACCGTCGGAGTGCTTTGCGTCCAGAGTACGTCGAGCGAAGCAGGATAGCTACCGTAGTCGAAGTAGTAGCGTTCCAAGGCACTGTTGATTTCAGCAACCGACTGTGCTTGTGCATTCGCCTTCGCGGTATTCGAGGACACAGCGATGCG
>CAUJKL010000339.1 GCA_963204995.1 Planctomycetota bacterium
AGTTAACGGCAAATTACTATTTGCTCTCTCGGACTACGAAACTCCTGGAGCTTCATTCTTCGTAACCGTCTCCGGCATCAACTTCGTTCTTCCGCCGAGCCCGTTCAGTTTTTCAGTTGTCCCTAGCGACCTTTCCGAGAACAGTCAGATCTCCGTCACGCTCGTGGCCGACCCCGTAGGTTTTGCTAGGGAAATCGCCGTTTCTTTCACGGCGGACGCTCGGCTCAGTGTTCCGCAAACTCTGACCTTCCCCGCTAACGCCGACGAACTCACGTTTCAGATCGCTGCCGCTGATGATCTCTTGCTCCAGGGCGACCAGCCGATCTCTCTGAGTTTTCTGTTGGGCGGCTTCGACTCTTTAGAGGCGACTTTTCAGTTGCTCGATGACGAGGCCGACTTCCCGTTCTCCAACCCCTTTGAATCGCTCGATGTCAACGGCGACAAGATGATCTCGCCGATCGATGTGTTGCTCATCATCAACGCCCTCAACGCGAATGGCGGCGGCACTCTCGTGTGGGACGGCTCCCAGCAGCCCGTCGCTTTCTACGACACGAACCGCAACAATTCCTTGGAACCGCTGGATGCTTTGCTGATTATCAATTATCTCAACAGTATTGGTTCCAGCGGCGAAGGCCCGTCTGAAGCTACTCTGGAGTTGAGAAAGCGATGCTTCTTTGCTACTGATGAAGTAGACGACGTTTTCTTCGATCAGGAAATCGACTGGATGACTCGGTAGAGGAACATCCACGACCAATCGTCTTGTTGTCGCCGAGAACATGAATAGGCATCTAATTCTTCTAGTCGGTTGAATCCTCTTGTTCTTGTTTATCTTCACCAATGTGCTTGGCATTCCAAATAGTCTTTATGAGATATAGAACTTCTTGAGCCTTATCTATTCCACCGCATGCATCTACGAATCCAATCCCTCTATCAATTAGAGACACGTTGATTGAATTGTTAGGCAAGTTTGTCATCTGTATGGCTTTCTTCTCTGGTGTCGCAGCCGCTCTCACCTCGCCTGCTATCTTTGAAATTAGTTGATAGGATATTTCGTGCTCCTTAAGTCCTTCTGCGATATCTTTTGGTCTTGAGAGCGGGTTCTTGCGGAGATAGTCACGAATTCTATCAGATTTTGTAACGAAACTATGTTTCTGAGAGTCTTCCATTGATATTTACACCTCCTTCATTGTTTTTGTCGTCATCCTGAAGCGATCCGCAAGTATAAGTGATGATGTCTACACCGTCTATACTTGTCGTGAGCGTGCGGTGATTGGTTATTCTTCTCGGTCACGCCACTGATTGGAGAAAACGGTTGGTGGTGTATAGCCGATCGCTCCGTGGGGACGGATATTGTTGTAGACTTCACGGTAGACATTCGCCTGTCCGTTAGCGTCAACAAGGTCGTAAAACTCCGCGAGGTCGAGCAGTTCCCGTCTCAGTTGACTGAAGAACGACTCGACGACTCCGTTTTGCCAGGGGGCACCGTTGCGAATTAAACGCTGGGCGACTGAATGCTCGGTCATCCAGGCTGTGAGCGATCGTGACTGCCACAGCTTGGCGTTGTCGGTGCGTAAGCAAAAGGGGAAGCCGCGTTCTTCGGCGACTTGGCTTAGGCATCTGGCGACTGCTTCGCCGCTCCAGGCTCGGTTTACTTCCAAGCAAAGGCATTCCCTGGTCTTTTCGTCGATGACGGCGAACCACTGTAGCGGGTTGTTGGCGAGGTCGCGCGTCTCCGTGATGTCGCAGGCCCAGATTTCATTCGGTCTCGTCGCCCGGCGGACTGCGTCCCGTGGTTCGGCAATGCGAGCTTCTGGCGCTGGTAGTACACCCAAGCGTAGCCGTCGGTAGATCGTTTCTGCCGCACATTGAGTAAGTTCCCGGTTCTCCCCGGATGCCAATACCGCGATCTTCTTGTTTCCCCACGCTGGATGTTCGTCTTTGAGTTTCGTCACTTCATAACGATTCCGTTGCCGCGTTTCTCTTGCTGGCGAACTATAGCGTTGACTGGATCGATGTTGGCCAAGTGCCCTGCACGCTCGTCGTTCGCTCCAGCCAAGACGCCTTTGTATTAGCTGGACGATTTCACGGCGACGCGCAGGGCTGGCTAGTTTCCCTCGGCAGCAATCCTCAATGCGTGGTTTTCTTCCTGCGAACGAGCGAGCTGATTCGCGAGTTGCTGCTCCCGTTCCGCCTTTTGCAGTTGTTTGGAGATCGGCGTTTGTAACCCATATCGCTTTCTCCAGCGATAAAGGTTGCTACGGCTTATCCCAAGCTCCTCGCAGACTTCTTTGATTGAACTTTGCCGATCGAATCGACGATCGACGGTGATGAGCAATTCGGCGATTTCTTGGTCGCCATAACGTCTAGTTTTCATGATTGGCCCTCCTACAACTTGGACACACTGCGGGCATACCACATTCCCTGCGGAGGCGCAACTGTTCGTGACGGATTTATTTTGGGAGCTTAATGGGCTGGGCGTTGCCCTGCGGGCCGGGGAGCTGCGGGCTACGCTCCCGCTCGGTCCTGCGGACTGCTTCGCACCCTACGCATCCCTAACGCGGGCTGTGGGCGATTAGTGTCTCCATGAACTCCAAATGTTTCGTGCTACGAACAGCGAGTAGATGCCGACGAACCAGACCAAAGCGATCGGATATTGGATGCCCATCAGAATTGAGATGAGGTAAAGAAAGACAAACTGCGCCCCCATTACGCCACCTCGTTGAGCATCGCTGACGGTTTCTCGAATGGCTGAGTGATCCGTCGGCGGAGGGCCAGGCTCGACGCTGGGACCGGTTCGTAACCTGCTTGCCGCCGAACCTGATTGACGGCTCGGTGGATGTTGAGCAATTGTCGCCGAATGGGTGCGTAACGTGCGAACGGAATTCGCTGGAAGTCTTCCTTCAGATTCGCGAGGCTGCGGTGACTGGCTCGCATCGTGAAGTACGATTTGAGTTGTTGGTAAGTTGTAGGATCGATGCGAACACACGCATGCCACTTGGGCATCGCTCCGCCACGGGGAGTGACGCCTGCTCGTCGGTAGCTGATGGAGTATCCCTCGAAGCGAATCGGGTGTCGGCGGCAATCGTGGATTTGTTCTTGAGACTTGAATGGATGGTGGCCTTCCGTCACCAACAGCAGAAACCAATCGCCGTAGCGGATGTACTGCATGTTCGCCAGTCCTTTCGCTTTGCGTGTCGCTCGCTGCCGTTCCGTCAAGTCGATTCCGTATTTGGCAACCAGCTTGCGGTCGATCGCTTCGGCGTCTTTCGAGCTGGGAATGCGACCGCTCACATACCACCAATAACCATGCCGCAGGTAACACACGGCGACCTGTTGAACGAGTCCTTCCGGGCTGCTGGCAACGCATCGGTATTTCATACATTGCCGAATCAAGCATGACCGAACCAAACCGGCAAGAACTTTTTTACGCTACGTTCACGACCCGCCATAAATCGCCGTCCGCAAGAGTGTGGGGTTGTTGCGGCCAACCCCACGAAGCCGTTGCAAATCCTTAAGTCGCAGGTCGACCGAATTGTCGGTCGAAGTTGTGCGGATTGCACTGCTTTCGTCAGTGTACCCGCACAATTCATAGTGCCCGCGTTATTAGAACCTCAGCCGAACAACTCGCAGTGTGTAGAGGCACCCCGAGTGTTCGTCGTCAGTCTGCCGCCAAAAGTGGTCGCTCTTCCGAGCCACCACCGTCGGCCACATGCTGCCTGCCAAGGACTAAGCCGCACTGATCGTCAGTGCGACTACTGCAAATCTCCAAACAGGGTCGGCAACTTACGTTGTCGTTAAACCCCTCAGCCCTTTCGTTTCCCTTAGTTCGGGTCATCACTCCCGAACACGGACGGGACGCGACTGCCTTGCCGCGCACGAACGCTCCACCGTGGAAAGGTGGTATTCGTGACCAGACCTTCGTCTGATTCACCGCGCGTGCTTCCGCACGCATTCTACTGAGGCCACTCTCCCCCACAACGGCACACACGATTCAACGCACAATGCTGAACCGATATCTGGTGACCGACCAGATCGCCGGAGAGCCAAACCTCCGGACGCCGCTGTGGTTCCTGCGTTAGCATCGACCTTCGATTTCGAGTTCACGTTGCTAGGACGTATTACCGTCCGATCCGCACAGGTGTGCATCGCCTTCCGGCAGACCACACTTTCTCGGCTAATTGCCAATGGCAATCTCGCCGAATTTCCTCCTACGAAAGCAGAAGCTTGGAGTACCGCTCCTGAACGGACTTTCGCGATTCGGCACCGTCTCCTCGAAAACTCACTGGCAAGCCCTTTCGTTCGTATCCGATTGGGCCTTTCATGGTTGAGCTTTTCACCGCCGGGCGTTTAACCCAGTCGCCGGAATGGTCATTCCGGTGTCTTCTGTCGCCAGAAGACAGCTCCCCACGCCAGCCGCGTTGAGCGAACTCGCATCACTGCAAGTCCGAACCCCACGGACGGGATTTACACCCGCTTTGACCTTCGACATCGTCAAAGGCGAAACCAAACAACTGGTCTCATCGACACGACCTCGTCAAAAAAGAATATGACAAGGAATGTCCGCATCGCCCGCTTTTGCTCCGACCGATTCACCAGCCGCAAGCACCACGATTGGATAGAACGCCGGGATTACTTCGAGACAAACACCTTGCTCCAATACAAAGGGAACAAGGCTGGCTCGGGATTACTCCGACGAGCCTCCATTGAACTGGACGAGCCACTCTCATGGCAATCCAGCTCGAAGGGTCAGCGCAGGGAAGGGTGGCAACCCTTCAGTCCTTATCCTCAGTTGATGAGACCGAGATTCCCGGACCCGCTGTCCCTGTTTGGAGAGATCAGCTCAAATCGCTCTTATCCCTGGTTGGAATACCAGTCTTCGAGCGAATGCGTTTGCTTGAGCGTGACGACCGGCTAGCCTTTCAGCTTGCCTACAAATACAAATCTAACGCCAAACCGCCGAGCTGTCACGCGTTTCTATCAGCGAGTAAGACTTTGACCTGCCGTTCGTTGTTGTTGTAGTTTGGCCCCGGAGGTCGAGCGTATGCCCACATCAACAAGGCTGCATGAGTTTGAAGATTTTGTGTTATTCGTCGTGAGCCGAATCAAAGACGGCGACCGTACCAGTTCGGTCGAGGAACTCGTGCGACAGTGGCGGGACGGAAGCGAATTTGCGGCCACAATTCGCGACCTTCGCCAAAGCATCGCCGACGAAAAAGCTGGATTGGCGGCCCCCGTCGAAACGGCCTTCACGGAGATTCGGCGTTGGCTGGGGCTGGAAGAATGATTCGCCAGGTCTTGCTCCTTCCTATCGCAAAGCAGCAGCTCTTCGAATCACCGTTGTGGTGCTTAACGCAAATCGCGAGACAGGAATCGTTGCGATGGCCCATCGAGACGGCGATTGAGTCGCTGGCAATTGACGCCGAGCGACATCCTATGGCCGAAGAAGCAGCGGCGATTGGAGTTGCGATCCGACAGATGGAAGTTGGGTTGCTGAGGGAGAGCACATACCGAATTCTGTTTGCCATCCATGAGGACCGAGTGGTGATCTATGCGTTCCGCCGTCTGACCTCGCCTGTCTAGTTCACTCCCCGATCAAACTTTCTCAAGTTGAAAGTTGCCCGTGTCCTTTGCGTCGCAGAATCAGTGCGTTCAGACGTGTCTCGCGCGTCGCAGTTTACGTGCTTGGCGTGTCGGTCGCGTCGCACGACTTGATGGAGGCATTCGGCTAACCCTTGGAACTTGTTCGGATTTATTGCAGCTTCACAGGTCTGAGCGGCTTGCCAAAGTACTGGTACAAAGTACCTGTTAAGAACAAAGCGTATTGGTTCAGTTTATGCTGGGATTAGAAGGCCGTTTTCAGCACGTCTCCGGTTCGAACCAGCCCAGCGTTTCTTGTCGAGGACGGCTTTGCAGGTGTGGCTTCTTGGCTGCTTTCACCAAACACTTCCTCGATCAACCTCGCAAACAGTTGCCTACTTTCGACCGTGGGTTCCTGGGCCGCTTCTTCTTGCTTGCGTATTTCGTGCCACCAGTCGGGAGGTGTGCGAGTTCCTTG